>OMRJ01000077.1 GCA_900313475.1 uncultured Eubacteriales bacterium
GGCTGTGACAATTTTGATGTCCGCAACAATAACCGCTTTCACGTCATGCCGACAGCATGTCGAACCGGTCTTTACCTCCGCGTCCGAAATCTCGGGGTACACATATTTTCCGTCCGAATCGATGACGGCATATGCATCTCGGGAAAACACACAGACGGAAACAAATACGACGGACGGCGCACAGTATGCCGACACAACGGCTTCGCCCATGCCGCACACCCCCTCCGAACCGGCGACAGAAGCTGCGACAAAAACACCCGTTCACGAACCTGAGACAAAAAAAACCGAGCAGACACCGCAAACTACCGTCCGAAACAGCGAAACGACCTCCGCAAAGCAATCGACGGGCGCATCAAACGTGGACTTGAGCATTGAGCTGCCGAGCGCAAACGGCAAAATGGAGGTCGACTCCTCCCGGGGAAACAAGTTCACCGTAATAGTAAGCGATGAGAGAAAGATAGATGCAGCGTATCTCGTTGCCGTGTACAGCATACCGGACAGCGGTCAGAATTACGTCTTTGAGTTCTCATCAAAGACGGGTCGTACGACAGACGATCTGCGGCGTGTTTATTTGATCGACGCAAACGGAAAGATAACCGGTGTGGCGGCAAAAAACGCAAGCGAAAAAGAGAATGTTTCATCGGTTGAAAACTGGTTTTGCATGAATGTACTCATAAAAAAACTCATCTTCCCGGCAGTGGAAAATGAGTTCAACTGAAATTATATCCCGTCCTGCGGTTTCCGCCCCGTAAGGATGGGATTTTTTTATATTTCGGGAACTACTCCCGAACGGTCTTTTTATGTAAAAACACTGTTTTAAAATTGATTTGTGAGACGATAATTGCAATGAACATGATAACGCAGCCGACCGTTTCCCAAACGGTCATTTTTTCTTTAAGGATTATTGCGGAGCACACAACGCCGAACACGGATTCCGTGCACATCAGGAGAGACGCGACAGTACTCTCGGTGTATTTCTGACCGATAATCTGCAAGGTGTACGCCACGCCGCAGCTCAAAAAGCCCGAATACATCAGCGGGACAGCGGCAGTTTTAAGTATTGCGATCGACGGATTATCAAATATAAACATAAGGATACAGGTGATCGTACCCGAAACGAAAAACTGAACGCATGAAACCTTTACGGAATCGACATCGCCCGCGAGACGCTCCACGGCAAGAATATGCACGGCGAAAGCAATGCTGCACAGGAAGGCGAGAAAATCTCCGAAATTGATGCCCGACAGACCTTTGCCGCAAATGCACAAAAAATAAAGTCCCACACAGCCTGCCGCGATGCACAGCCATGTCGACAGCGCGACCTTCTTCTTAAGAAACAGCCCGAGTACGGGAACAAACAGCATATAAAAAGCGGTGATAAACGCTATTTTTCCGGGGGATGTCCAGTTAAAAGCGAACTGCTGGAGATTACCGGCAACACAGAGAGCAACGCCGAGGATAGCTCCACTCTTGAGGATTTTTTTATTTTCGGCTTTTTTTTCTTCTTTCGGCACGGGTGCTTTTTTATTTCGCTTTATTTCCGAGAATGCAATGACGGGCAGAAGAATAACCGCGCCGAGCAGCGTGCGTATTCCGTTAAAAGTGAACGCTTCCGCTTCCTCCATTCCGATACCCTGCGCAACAAACGACGAGCCCCAGATAAATGCGGTGAGCAAAAGCATAAACACGCCCTTGAATTGTGTTTTTTGCATAAAAATGCACCCTTTTCTCTGTACAAATAATACAAAGAAAAGGGTATCACATACCGACACGAATGTCAAAGGTTTTTTGTTTGTTTTACTGTTAATTTTGCTATTCGTCTGTATTTTCGGCAAAACCCATAACTTCAAGCGGATCGGTCAGCGCACCGTTCACCCTCACTTCAAGATGGATGTGGTCGCCTTCTTTAAGCTCGCACGGCACAGTGCCGAGCGTGCCTATCACGGATTCCTCGACGACCTCAACTCCCTCCGCGACAAGTCCCTCGTCCGCAAGTCCCCACACGGTGGAAACAACGCCGCCGCCGTGGTCAACGGTAACGACATTGCCGCGCACCGTATCATTTTCGACAGACAAGACGCGTCCTGCGGCTATCGGCTTCACGGCGTCGCCGGGTTTGCCTACGAAATCAACACCGTTGTGGGTTCTGTAATCACCCATTGTCGAATTATAAACGGGCACGCCCATTGAAAAATCATTGCCCATATCGGCAGAAATCGGCAGCTGATATTTCACCGGCGGCGTGTCGGCTTCTTCGGTGAGGCTCTCGTTTTCGTTGCCGAACACCGCGCGGACATCCGGTTCCGTTTCCGACGGTACAGTTTCTTTTACAGGCTCCGCGCGGATCTCCGTGAGCGGTGTGTTCATATCGATCGTAACCTTATCACTGCGGTATGTCGGCTCGGTGCGCTGCTCATAAGTCGCTCTCGGCTGCGTATTGTCGGTGTCAACATCGGGCAGCTTCAACGAGGACATGTAACCGATAATTCCGGCAGCAAAAACACAGACGCCGAGCGCAATATACACCGTGCGTCCGGTTTTAAGCTTTTTTCCGCTTTTTTTATTTTCATCATTTATCATCATTGAATGATACCTCCCGATAAAAATTTTGCCCGACAAACAAACTTTTATGCGGAATAACCGGAAAAAGCCGCACACTTTTCTCCGTGCGGAAAATTGTGTGCGGCATTTGCTTTCTCAAACTGACGAAATGACGGAATCAGCCCTTGGCGGCTCCGATAATCGTCTTTATGAAATTTTTTATAATGTCAACGATATTTCGAATGGTTGCGATAAGCTTATCGAGCAGCAGCTCGGTGCTTCCCGTATAATCGCTCTGCATTTTCTTTTCCTCGTCTGTAATACAGTTTTCCGCAGTGAGCGGAGAGAGCGTCTTTGAGTCACGGTTGAATAGCATATACTGCGGATGCGCGGGATCGTCGAAAACGGTCATATAATCGGAGGAGTTTAAAATAGTCGTAAACAGATCATATTCCATGCACCTCGGCATATTGTCGTGTTCGAGATTTTTGACAAACCATGTGTGATCGGGCAGCAGACATGTCGATGCGTCCACACAGCGATCGACCGAAATATACTTTGAAGTGCCCTTTTCCTCGGCTGCATTGATATAAGAATCGGAGAGCCTTTTGGTTGTTTTCGAAACTGTGGCACCGTCCGACGACGAGATAAGACCGACCGTGTTGTCACTCTGATATTCGGAGCCTCTGTTTATGGGAATATGCTGAAAACCGTATTTTGCAACATTGTATACCTCAACGCCGTTTTCAATCATTCCGTTTATAAGATCGTCGACATGCATTGCGACTTCATTGTGATAACGGTCGCATTTTTCGATCATACCCGCATATTTTTCGGGTTCCTTGCCGAAGTTAAGCTCCTTTGCAGCGTCGTAATATTCGACGGGCACCATGCTCCAGTATGAGGGGAACGATCCGTGGCTCTCGCGCAGGAGACGCGGTGTCACGTTTTCGTATATCTTCTCATAGAAATCCATGACTTCCTTTACACCCCACTTGAGCATAAAGGATGTGTTGGCAACCTGAACAACAGCCTTTAGTATACGCTGTGTATCGTCATCGCCGCTCATAGACGAATTGACATATCTTTCAAGGCTGTCGCTGTCCACTTCCACCTGACCGGAAAAAAGTGCTCCGCAGTATTCGAAGCCGCGCAGACCGCCCGCATACATTATGCACTTGTTGATGCTGTCGGAACCGTACTGAGCAACATATGCCAGAAAAATATTTACTCCCAAGCAGCGACACACAATGTCAACCTTGCCGCTTCCGGTAATTTCTTTAACGCGGTTGATATAATCATTTAAGTACCGGGCAGTTTCAAACGGATCCAAACGCCAATCATAAGTAACGGTATAGTCAAAAACACCGTATCCGTTTTTGTATGTATTCCGTGTCGGAAGTGTTTGCCGGCACTTGTTCCCGGCGCCGTTTGAAGGCTCTCCGTTTTCATCGAGCGCCATGCGGGAATAATACGGTTTAAAAAGCTCAACGAGTTTGTCACAGTAATCCGTAAAGTCATTTTTGAGATATGCGTCCACAAGCGGCTTTGCAAGCTGCGAAATAATACTGTTAACCATACCCTCCGGAATAGGACCGTCGCTGTTAAGCTGCTCCGAATTTCTGTCGTAGGTGTCCGCATAAATTGTAGCGCCCGCCCCCTCGATATACACAACGGGAATCGGTGAACCTGCGGCTGATGCGCCTGTGATGCCCGACGAAATTGCCGTCAGTACCGTACAGAGCACAAGAAACACGGACATCAACTTTGCCAATTTTCTTTTCACTTTTTTACCCTCCGTAGTTTTGTGTTTTTAATGCGGACGGCACTTGTCGTTACAGTCCGCGCCCTTTTTAAAGTACCACATCTGCGTCAGAAAATCAACAATATATGAACAATAATCGAATAAACATCATTTTTTCGGTAAGACCGCACAAAACAGATGTGTATGTTTTATGTAAAATGCGCAATTGTTTTTTTAAGAAAAAAGGTATATTCTAATAATAAACGCAACACACGGAGGCTTTCATATGAGCGGAGCAAAAACATACGGAATCACACTGAAGGATAAAATAGGCTAGGCTGACGGGACTTGAACCCGTGTCGTATCTCCGCCTGTTCCCGAAAAGAAAAACCGGAAAACAACGGAACGGGTGCTGTTCACAAACCGCCCGTTTATCGGATTGAGCATTGCGTCAATGCTTCTTCCGGCAACACAGCAGTACACGCAGACGATGTATAACTATCTTTTTCTCAACTATTTTAAAAAACCGGAGCTGTACGCAGCCGTGACCGTAGTCACATATCTGCCGATGCTGATACTTTTTCCGTTTATGGGCATGCTCGTAAGAAAATACGGCAAAAAAGAACTGTGCGCTCTCGGAATGGCTGCCGCGGCAATTGCAAACGCAATACTTCTGCTCATCAGGACACATAACGTATACGTGTTTTTTGCGCTGACATTCATATCGGGCTTCGGCATGATGTTCTTCACCCTTGAAATCTGGGCAATGGCAACCGACGTGATAAACTATCAGGAAAAGCACTCCGGGCAGCGCGAGGAGGGCACAACGTACGCCGCTTTCTCTTTCGGGCGCAAGCTGGGTCAGACCCTGTCGGCTGTTATGAGCACAGGCGTTATCGGGCTTATCGGCTATGACGCAAAGAATTTGACGGAAGAAGCGGTAAACGGTCTTTACACCGTATCCGCAGCAGTCCCCGCCGCCGCCTGCATGCTCATGGCACTGCTTTTGGGCGTTGTTTACAACATCGGCAAAAACAAACTCGGAGAGATATATTCCGACTGAAAAAGTATGTAAAATGATTGTGCAAAAACGTAAAAAACACTTGAAGAACTGCTTAAAAAATGTTATAATTTATATAGATAATTATATTTAAAAGGCGGTGTTTTTTATGATGCAAAAGATGTTGTCGTTTTTTATGGCAATAGTCGCATTTTTCATGCAGCTTTTAGGGTTGAGTAAAAAAAAGAACTACAACGATTTTCGCGACATTTCTTTTGGCAGCGACCCCAATCAGGTTGTTGACCTCGCGGTTCCGACGAACGCAGGCACCGAAACGGGCCTTTTCGTATACATTCACGGCGGCGCATGGATAAGCGGCGACGAAGACAACGGATGGGAAACCGTTAAATACTGCGCACAGGAGCTGAAGCTTTCCGCAGCATCCGTAAACTACAGATTTCTGTCGGACGGCGGCAGCGTTCATTGCCGCGAAATGCTCGACGATATTGCTTCGGGCATCACGGCTGCGGTTAACAAGGCTGCGGAAAATGGAGTTAAAATAAAAAGTCTTGCGATAGGCGGCACCTCTGCGGGAGCGCATCTTGCGCTGCTCTATGCGTATTTAAGAAGCGACGAAGCACCCGTTCCGATAAAATTCGTTTACAGCGAGGTCGGTCCTGCGGATTTCACGGGAAGAACATTCCTTGACGGCTGCACGGGAATGGACAAAGCACTTGTGTTAAGCCTTCTCTCCGAGCTTTCGGGCACGACGGTAACCGATGCGAACATTGAAACGGCAGCGGTACAGAATGCTCTTAAAGCTGTTTCTCCCGTAACATATGTCACTCCGATTTCGGTGCCGACGCTGATGGCTTACGGTGCAAAAGACGATATTGTGCCGATCGGAATCGCGCATTCTCTGGACAATGCTCTGAACAGCGCAGGTGTAAAACACGATTTGTTTATGTTCCCGCGCTCAGGTCACAGCTTAAATTCGGACAGAGCCGTGAGAAAAGCGTATAAGGCAAAGCTTCTTGAATACATTCGGACGTATCTTTATTAACGGTAACATATCTTTCGGACGGTAATTTTTTCGTCGCCGTCATTTCTGAAAAAGGGCTGTAAAAAAACACGGTTTTTTTACAGCCCCTTTTAGGGATAGAAAAAAAGAGGAGGAACAGACAAACTGAGCAAAATCAAGGCTTCAGACTTGATTTTGCCTGCCCGAAGGCGTACAAAGGTACGTCGAGCGGCAAAGTTTGTCTGCAGTATAAAAAA
>OMRJ01000211.1 GCA_900313475.1 uncultured Eubacteriales bacterium
CTGCAGTTCCGGTTATGCCCTTTGAAAAAGAGAACATCGTGTGCGGAACCTCGGCTTTGAACGGCGCCCAGTAGCACTCCGAAGCGACCTTGCCGCCGCGAACAATCATAAACGAATGCATGTTTAGACCGCGTGCGTCACAGTCGTGCAAAAAGCCTCTTATCTCTTTTGATAATACTCCTACTTCCTCCGGTGAAGCGGCGCGAGGCAGAGCGGGGTATTTTTTTGTTTCACTCATTTAGTTCACCTCAAAATCAAAATAAAAACCGAAACAGTGCATTTCGGCTGAAATCATTTTAAATTATACACTGTTTCTGTTAAGATTGTATTAAAATTTCAAGGACAAAAAAACAAGTCTTTGTTAACCCTGTGCCGATAAGGAGGTTTTGTTTTAAAAAAAGAGAATACAAGAAACATATTCTCGTCGAAACCGTGCTTTTCTTCTTTTTGTTTTTTTTCTGCTTCGTTTTGAAATGCAATTAATTTACACGGCGGCATAAAAAGGTGTTATCAAAGCCCGACAAAAGCAAATTTACCGAACAATAAAAGAAAAAATTCGGAAAAACAAATAAACCTGTGCCGATGTTCGGCTTTAATATTGACATTTGTTGAGTGCAGCCGTATACTTATTGAAAAGGTTTTAATTATTCATTCTTCAAAGACGGGGATTTGATATGTCACTTATAACACTGAATATGCCGAGCGGTATGTTAAAAAAGCAAACGGAGGTTTGCATTTGCGTTCCGAACAGAGCAGAGGACGGAAAACCGATGACCGCGAGAAAGGTTTTGTGGCTGCTGCACGGACTGTCAGATGACAACACATGCTGGCAGCGATTTTCAAATATCGAGCGCTACGCAAACGACAGCGGTACGGTTGTGGTTATGCCCGACGGCGACAGGAGCATGTACATGGACAATGTAGCGGGGCAGAACTACAAACGCTTCATAACGGAGGAACTTCCGCAGTATCTGCATTTTCTTTTCGGACTGTCCGAAAAACGCGAAAACAACTTTATCGCCGGACTTTCGATGGGAGGAATGGGCGCGGCGAAGATTGCTCTTGCAAACCCTGACAAATATGCGGGCTTCGGTTCATTTTCGGGACTTCTTGACTTAAAATACGTTAAGGCGGCGTTTATGCTGCAGATGAACGCAGAGTTTCCGTTTATGAACGACGTGTTTGACGCGACCGATTACATGGGTGAGGACGCCAAAACGCTTCTCGATAAAAATCTCCACTCCGACATGAAAATGTATATTGCATGCGGCACCGAGGACTTCTGGATCAAAGCCTCCGAATCCTTTAAGGAAAAAGCAGACGCATTCGGTATGGATGTGAAGTACGTTTTTGAAAAAGGCGGTCACGAATGGAGCTTGTGGGACAGAAACGTCAGACGCTTTATTGATTACATTAATGAATAAAAAAACGTACGGAGTGAAAAATTCAGCCGCTCCGTACGTCTTTTTTATTTTTTCTTTTTAAGGCGAAGCTGCGCAAAAAAATCGGAAAGAATTTCGGCGCATTTTTCTTCTTCGACACCGCCCTCAAAAGAGGGTTTGTGATTATACGGCAGAGCGAACAGATTGACTAAACTTCCGACCGAGCCTGCCTTTTTGTCGTATGCACCGAAATAAACTTTTTCGATGCGTGCATTTATTATCGCTCCCGCGCACATCGGGCAAGGCTCCAATGTGACAAACATCTCGCACCGCGGAAGACGCCAGCCGCCGAGCAATCTGCAAGCGTTGTCAATAGCTTCTATCTCCGCATGAAGCAGTGCGTTTTTTCCGATTTCACGTCGATTGCGTCCGTTTGCTATAATCTTACCGTCTTGTACAACCACTGCCCCTATCGGCACTTCGCCGTCGTTGAACGCCTCACGCGCCAATTTCAGCGCTTTGTCCATAAATGCGCATTTTTCCGCGTCTGTCATATTAATTCTTCTATTTTTTTAAGGGTGTTAAGACCGCTCTTTATTCCTTTTTCACAGTCCTCCATGCCCTCAAATTCAACCGTAACAAAACCGTTGTAGCCGGCATTTTTTATAATGCGAAGGCACTGAAGCACGGGAACAATGCCGTGACCGATTATCGCTCCGCGAAGGTAGTTGCCGCCGCGCGTCATAAAGAAGCCGTCGGAGGGAACAAATTCTTCACCCGATTTGAAGTGGAAGTCCTTTGCATGGACATGCACGGCATACGGGGCAA
Source organism: uncultured Eubacteriales bacterium (assembly GCA_900313475.1). Classification (GTDB taxonomy): domain Bacteria; phylum Bacillota; class Clostridia; order Oscillospirales; family Acutalibacteraceae; genus RUG806. The sequence continues at coordinate 2,211 of OMRJ01000211.1, forward strand.
GCTTTCCGACCGCTTTTGCCGGGTCTTCGTCGGCACAGAGGAAGTTGCCGATATCGACAAGCGCGCCGAAATTATCGTTATGAACGCCGTTGATTATCGCTTCCACTCTGTCGGAATCCTGACAGAAGAAGCCGTGGTTCTCAATTGCCGTGCGGATGCCTTTGGCCTTTGCGTACTCCGTGACCTCACGGTAGCCGTCAATTATCATGGGCAGCGCATTGTTAAAGCCGCGGTTGCCGCGCTCCTCCGCAGCGTAGCCCCATGTTGCGTCATGACGCATCAGGTGACAGCCGAGAGCTTCGCAAATATCGACTTCGCTTATGAGACGTTCAACTTCGGTTGCGCCCTTGAGAAGATCGGAGCCTATACAGTAGGCGACAATCTCAATGTCGTATTTTTCCGCTTCTGCTTTAAGCGATTTCGCATAATCAAGCTTGCCGACGCCGTCGGGAGCGTGAATTTCGGCAAATTCAATGCCGTCAAAGCCCATCTCTTTTGCAAGGGCAATAAGCTCTTTTTCGCTGCGGACGCCCGAAGACGTGAGCTGTGAATAACTGTAGGAACTTACCGAATATTTCATTGTGTGACCTCCGTTGTCATAAGAGTTAATTTATATCGCATGCTTTCATACTGCAAGCCGGGAGTTACCTTTACATAGTATGTGCCGGGTTCAAGCGCTGCATATGCGTACACGGGCTTTCCGTCACTGAAGGATGATATACTGTATACGGGACGGGAACCCGATGTCAGCAGCGGCAAGCCCTTTTCGTCCGAGAGCGCAACCCTGCTGCGTGATGAATCATACAGACCGAATATAAAAATGTTCTTTTCGCTGTAGGGAACCGCATCATGCTCCAGTGATACGCTTACGCGGCTTCTTTGCGTGACGGTAAAAACATAATAATCGTCGTCGCGGTCGCCGTTTTCAAAGGATGATATTGTTCCGTATTTCGAATTGCCGGAAATAAGAGTATCCGCCGTTTCAAATGTGCCGTTCGGTTCCTGTTCCCACGATGAAGAAGAAGCATCAAAAGAGACATTCAGCGTGTACGGCGTTTTGTTGCGGTACAGATCCGCGCTGTCTATTTTTACATAATACGTGCCTGCACCCAATCCGATTTCCGGAGAAATTACCGTTGAAACATCCCATGACGAAACGCCGCTGTATACCGCATTGCCGTTGCTTATTACCGTTATTCGCCATCCGTTTTTCGGTGTGCTGCCGTTGAGCACATTCTGAATCTCGCTTGCGTCCGGTTCATGTGAAAATGTAAAACTGCATACACCGTTTTCGCCGAGCACGAACTTATACCAGTCGATGTCGCTGCCCGAGGAACGTGAGCTTAATTCGCCCGTGACAGCCGTGCCGGGAATGATTTCGTTTGCGTATGTCTGCAAATCGTTTATTTCGGATTCATACGGAAGATCGTTGTATTTGTAAAGCTTCAGACTGTAGGTTGCGTCGGAGTAGACTCTGTTCTCTATTTTAATAAAATAACAGCCCTTTTTTACTCCTATTTTTCCCGAACGTAACGATTCGGTCGAAAAATACGAGTTGTCGGAATATATTTCATTTCCGTCGGAGTCGTATACCCAAATCTTCCAGCAAACTGTCGGCAAATCCTTTTTTTTATGGTCGAATGTGAATGATATTGCGCAGTTTCCGTATGACCTGAACATATACCAGTCGCAATCCTTGCCGTCGGAAAAATATGACGCACTGCCCTTTACGGTTTGCCCTGCGGCTATTTCGTTATAACGTGTCACCGTGTCGTTATATTCGATTTCGTAACCCGTGCCTTCGATAAACACAAACGACACTATATATTCTCTGTCGGGAACGTTTCGGTTCAGACATGTAACTACCGCCTTGTATGTTCCTGCCGCAGCTCCTATTTCAGCCGATTTGAACATGCCGCCCGCCGCGGTGGTTTCAAGCTCGTTTATAAGGCGCCAAGCCTCGCTTTTTCCGTCTCCGTTCGGCGAATATTTCATATAAAGACACATTTTGTAAGCACCTGCCGAGAGCTTTTCGTGCTTGATTTCACAGACGATTGCGCCGCGTGTTTTTGCCGTTAAAATATACGAGGCTGAATCCGCAGAGGAGAAAAAGGAATCGGAATATGTGTGCTTAAACGGCTCACTTGCGTCTTCGCCGTTAAACTCGGCATTTATATCGCGGCTGTACGCACGCACCGGCGTCGGCTCAGGCGAAGTATTTTCGCTGCCCGAGTATATAGGCATAGGAGATTGTGCGGAAATGCCCGAATTGATGACCGGAGCGTTTTCAGCGGAGTTTTTTGTTTGATTTTTGCCGACCGATGTGTCGGAAGTGTTTTCTCCGGCGGAATCGGTATCGGCGTCGGTTTTTGTGATCGCCGAAACGGTGTCGGATGTCGATGTGACCGTAAGATCGCGGTTTTCGGCTGACAAAGCCGTCTGTTGCCCGTCCGTCGTGCCGCCCGTTTTCGACGGAGCAGAACCCGGCAAAACCGTCACATTTCCTCCGGTGATCTCCGCAGACACGAAAGCTGCTGCACCGACGAGGATGCAAATGCTTAAAATAACCGATAAAGCTTTGTTTATCGCCCTCATTACGGCATCGTCCTTTCTCCGCTTTTTTCTTTGCCATTATATCACATTGCCGACAATTTTGCAATATGAGACAATAAAAAGCTGCGATAAAACATTGACAA
>OMRJ01000059.1 GCA_900313475.1 uncultured Eubacteriales bacterium
TAAAATTGAATGAAGACGAAAAGAAGCGGAAATAAATCCGGACGGCAGATTCTTTTTTTGCGGTATCAATAAAAGGACAGTGCGTTTTCTTGACATCAAGCCGTTTTCGGGGTATAATTTCGATTGAACACGATTCAGAGGTGAAAGAACTATGGATAAAAAAATAAAGTACACTCTTCTTGCCGCTCTCGGTGCCGCTGCCGCCGCAGTTCCCGTTAAGGCTACGCTTTTTAAGCCCGAGAAGGTTGAAGTTCCTCCGATGGAGGACGAAAAAGTCGATCTCAACCGTTTCAGAAAAAATCTTTCCGATGCCATAAAATTCAAAACAATTGCCGATAAAGAAGCCGCAAACACAGATTGGACGGTATTCGACGCATTCCATGATTTTCTCAAAGAGAGATATCCTTTGATGCATGAGAAGCTTGAACTGACGGTTATCGCACGCGGAAGTCTCGTCTTCCGCTGGAAAGGAACCCGCTCCGATCTTGACCCGATTGCTTTGCTCTCTCACCAGGACGTTGTCCCCATTTCGGAGGGAACCCTGGATGATTGGAAACACGATCCGTTTGAGGGCGTCGATGACGGTGAGTTTATTTGGGGCAGAGGCGCTCTTGATATGAAAAACCACCTTATCGGTGTTCTTGAAAGCGTAGAAACACTTCTTTCGGAAGGCTTTGTTCCCGAACGCGATGTGTACATTCTGCTCGGTCACAACGAGGAGGTCATGTGTGCCACAAGTGAAAACGGCGCTACATGCATCTGCAATTACCTTAAGGAAAAAGGCGTACATCTCGATGCGATCATAGACGAGGGCGGTGCAATTCTTCCCGTAGAAGTCAAGGGCGTGATAAATAAGCACCTTGCCGGAATCGGCGTTGCCGAAAAGGGTTATGCCGATGTTGAGGTTGCTGTTACGGCAAAGGGCGGACATTCTTCACAGGCTCCGAATCACACCGCAATAGGCCATTTGGCAGACGTTATTAAAGATATTGAAAATCATCAGTTTAAGGCGAAAATGTCCCCGATGATGCGAGAACTTTTCGATAAAATCGGCAGAAACTGCACTTATCCCGCAAGACTTGTCACCTGCAACCTCAAGCTGCTTGAGCCTGCGCTCACAAAGGCGATGTCGTTTATACCTCCCGCAGCAAGCATGCTCCGTACTACCTTCGGTATTACAATGGCGTCGGGTTCACCGCAGGCAAACGTTCTTCCGCAGCGCGCGTCCGTTACGGTTAATTTCAGAATGTTCCCCGGTCAGACGGTTGACGATGTGCTTGAACATCTTCACAAGGTGATAAAAAACAAAAAGGTTGAAATAAATCTTCTTCCCGGATGGAAAAATCCGTCCGCCGTTTCACCTACCGACACACGTTCTTTCAAGGTTATTGAAAAGATTTGCCACAGCATGGACGATAAAGCCGTTGTCGCGCCTTATCTCGTAATGGGTGGCACCGACGCCTGTCACTATCAGGCAGTGTGCGAGAATATTTACAGATATTCTCCGTTCCTTGTCAGCACTTCGCTTCTTCTTACAACCCACGGCACAAACGAGCGTATACCCGTTTCCGTAATGGAGGACGCCGTTAAGTTCTTTAAGCGCTATATCCGTCTTGCCTCCGCAGAATAAAAAATACAGGAAAGCCGTGATTCAACTGCATTTATGCACGCGAAATACGGCTTTCTTTTTTGTTCGAACAGGTTTTTGATTTACACATAAATATATCAGAGATTACAATACAGTGGTACAATTGACAGGCACCGAATAAAACAGAGAAATTAACTCGTTTTCGTATACTGTTTCATCAATTTCAAGCCGACTTCTGCGGTGGCTGCGGTCTGATGAACATGATTTTTTCAGATTCGGAAAGTAAAAAATCAACTGCTTTATATTATTAGAGTAAAAGTTTTACCCACCATTGGCAACTCTGCAACGTCTTCAAAAAAAATAAAAAAAACACTTGATTTTTAAATTGATGTCGGTTATAATAGTAAAGCATTTTGGAGAGTTGTCCGAGTTGGCCGAAGGAGCACGATTGGAAATCGTGTA
>OMRJ01000076.1 GCA_900313475.1 uncultured Eubacteriales bacterium
ACTTGACGTATTTGCAAGGGTTTTAACGCGGCATGAGCTAAATCCGACCGGTCAAAACCGACACGGGTTCAAGTCCCGTCAGCCTAGGCTGTCCTATGGCAATATCACTTTCGCGCCGTCGCCGCCGTCGGGCACAATGACCGTCGCGCCCGTCTTTTTGAGCGCTTCGGCGACGCGAAGCCTGAACGCGGAATTCATAACGACCTCGGGCGACGCTTTATACTGCTCATAAAGTCCGTTGAACACCGCGACCTCCTCGCTCGCTTTCGTCTGACGGTCGGACGAATTTGTCTTTGCGGTCGACACAAGCGACTGCGCCTCCGCCTCCGCCTGCGGAATACGCGAAGCGGTGTAGTCGTTTGCCTCCTGAATAAGCGTCTGCTTTTTTACGGACGCGCTTATGACGCTCTCAAACGCGTCGGTCGTCTCGGCAGGCGCGGACACGGCGGTCAGCTCAATATTCGTAAGCGTAAGCCCCAGCCCCAGCTCATCAAATATCGCCTGTACGTTTTTGACAAGCGTCTGCGCCGTCTCGCTGCGCTTCGCCGTCAGAATATCGTCGACGGTCATGGAGGACGCGGCGGCGGTCAGCTCTCCGCTCACAATGCCGTCCACCGCAGACTCGATGTCGGCAACGCGCAGCGCATATGCCACGGGATCGGTGATTTTGTATTTTACAACCGCCTTTATCTGCACGAGATTTGAATCGCCTGTGATAACATAGCCGACATTTTTAACGTTTTCGGACTTCGTGTCCTTTGTATAGTGCGTTTTGACGGTAGTCTCCTGCACCTTCTGCACCGGAATTTTAATCACTTCATCGATGATATAGGGAAACGCAAAGTGAAGTCCCGGCTGCTTTATCTGTGAGGACTGCGTTGTGCCGGTGAGCCTGCCGAAGCGCAGCACCACCGCTACCTCGCTGCTGTCCACCTTATACACACCCGTGAGAGCAATGAGAACAAGTGCGGCAATGACTATCCTGTGGAAATATTTTACCACTGCCGACACGGCGCTCTCCAGTCTCTCCTGTTCTTTCTTTTTCATATCGCGCCTCCGTCAGTTCACGTCGGAGATAATGCCGAACGGGCCGTCCTCCGCTTTCATGACAATGACCGTGTCCTCGCTTACGGAGTTTTCGAGAGCAATAAGCTTTTTGAGGAACACAAAGAGAGTTGAATCCCTGTCATAAGCCTCCCCGTAGATCGCCGCCACTTTTTTCTCCGTCTCCGCGTCTGTTTCGGCGGCTTCGAGCTTGCCCTGAGCGATTATCTCGGCGGCTTTCGCGTCCGCTTCGCTGATAATGACTGCCGCGTCGCGTTCGCCCTCGGCAAGAAGCTGCGTCGCCTGCTTTTCACGGTCGGCTATCATCTGCTCCAGCACGCTCTCTACGTTTTTGTTGGGCAGCGCAAGGCGTTTTATCTTAACGCTCTCGATACCGATGCCGTAATCCGCAAACGCCTTTTCGGAGATGCCGTCGTTAATTTTTTTGCTGACCTCGTTTATCTTGACGTTTTCGAGGTCGGTGGAAACGAGATTACGGAGCGTGTAGCCGCCCATCACGCCGTTTTTAACGGTTGCGGCAAGGTCGTTGAGATATTTTTTGGCCTTGTCGGTGTCGCCGACGCTCCTGTAGAATTTCTGAACGTCCTCGATGTGCCAGATAATATATGTCTGCAATATTATATTTTTCTTGTCGTTGGTAAGCGTTTCGGTGTAGCCCGAATCCATATACTGCGAGCGGGTGTCGTATGAGATCACCTTTTCAAACGGATAGGGCAGCTTAAAATGCAGCCCCGCGTCGGTGTACACGCCGCGCACGTTGCCGAAGCGCGAAACGATGGCATTCGTGCCCTCGCGCACGGTGAAGCAGAAGCCGAACACCGCGACTATCACGGCGAGGAGCGCCGCGAAGATCCACTTGTATATTTTCTTAATGCCGGTATTTTTTTCGACCGCGTTTTCAGTTGCTTTTTTTATTTTCATATTTCTCATACCTCTCATTCCACCACCGTAACACTGCCGTTTGTGCGGTTTATGATAAAGTCGTTCATGCTGCTCTCCGCAGACGGCGTGAAAACATACATCTTCTTTCCCTTGACCGCCGTTACGAACGTGTCGAGATATTTCGACAGTCTGAACGATTCGGGATGCGCCCTGTAGGCTTCGTCCGCGGCATCGAACACCGCCGCGTCGTACTGTGCTTCGGACACCTTTTTCGTCTGACGCGCCGCCGCGTCGTTTACGGAGGTCTTTGCGGTCTTTTCGGCGTTTGTCACCGTGCTTGCCGCTTCGCGCTCGGCATTTGTAATAAGAGTGGTCTTTTTTACCGCCGCGCTGACAACGCTTTGATATACATCGGCAATTTCAACGGGCGGGTGAATGCTCTCCAGAACCACTTCGTCTACGGCAATGCCCAATTTCGCCTCGGTCAGCCGCTCGTTTATCTCATCCCTTACGTTTGCCGAAAGTCCCGTGCGGTCTACGCTCATCAGCGTGTCGAGGTTTGTAAACGCCGTGTGCGACAGCACCGCTTCATACGCGAATGCGGTCATAATGCGCTCCGGCTCGCTTGCCGTTTTTAGATACTGTGTGAGGTCGGTTATTCTGTAGTTCAGCTTAAGGTTTACCGACACCAATTCGTTGCCGTCGCCCGTCAGGAGCTTATATTCCTCGGAAGCGTGCGTGCCGTTCCAGAGGTTGTCGTCTCCGCCCGTGGATTCGTAGCCTACCGTGACGCTTTTCACCCTGTGCACGTCATACAGCTCCGCCTTGTCGATGGGATACGGCAGCTTGAAGTGCAATCCCTCCTTGACGGATATCTCGTTCATCGCGCCGAAGCGGTAAACCACCGCCTCCTCATAAGGTTCAACCTTGTAAACACAGGTTGACATCAGGAGCAATAATGCAAGTCCGAGCACCGCACCCGGCAGCGCCGTGCCGACAAGCTTTATGCTCCAGAGGGATTTGAGCGACAGCCCCGTGTATTTTTCGAGCGTGTCCGCAAGCGTTTCGCCCTCGGTTCTGTTGATAAAAGGGATAAATATACCGTAGTTCATTTCACCGGGCACATCGCGCTTTATCAGACTTAAGACAAGTCCCGCCGCAAGCATCACCGCGATATATACAAGGCAGAAGCGGTAGACCCAGCTGAGATACGGATATATTTTCAGCTTCAGCACGGCTGTGACGGCTATCACCGCTGCGTAAACCGCAAATGCGACGCCCGACGCGGCGTAAAGTCCCGTGAATGTTACGCTCCCGCGCTCGCGGCTCTGCGCGGCACGGCTCCTGAAAAAGAATGCGGCAGCCGCAAAGATGCCGAGCACCGCTGCCTCCGCCATCGTGTAGTCGTGGGTGTTGCTCAGCAGCCGATCGGCGGAATATCTGTAAGCCGTAAGACACATTCGGACGAGTATCTGCCCGAATGCAGCGGAGAAAAGCACCGCGGCAAGCTTCTTTCTGTCGACAGGCTTCCGCTCTTTCTTCTTCGGTTTTTCGCCGTCTTCTCCCGCCTGCTCCGCCGCGTCTTCGGCGGCGGTATGGATATCGGAGGAATCTTCCGAAACGGTCGCTTCGGAAAATTCGACAGACAAAGCCTGCTCTGCCGCGTCAGAGCTTTGCCCCGCTTTTCGGCGGTGTAACCGCGGCACGGCACGTTTTTTTGTCTGCTTTTTCTTTTTTTCGCGCGGTTCGCCGTTTTGCAGAGCATCCGAGATAATCATGAAAATGAAAACGACAAGGCTCAACTCCCCGCAATAGCGGCTTAATATGCCTATCTGTGTAATTTCATTCAGACTTTTTCCGAATTGCAGAAGGAAAATTATCACATCCGCCGCCGTGAAAAAAAACACAACGGGGATAAGTCCCCTCGCGCTGCTCGGTAATTTTCGTTTTTTCAAGTTAAAACCCCCAAGGCAAAACCGATTAAGGCTTTGCGTCTGTGTCAAATACCAATCTTGCCAGCACATATTTATCCCGCACGTCCTTTGAATATTCAAACGTATCGGGAATTATCGACGGATCGATGACGGTATCCTCCGCCCTTGTCGGCAGAGCAAGAATTTTATACAGCTTTTCAAGCTCCGCAGGCGTCGGTATTTCCTCGTCGATTATGTTTAATATATCGTTATAATGCGCAATGATTTTATCCAGTCGCGCGTGATGATTTTCAATATCGTACTTTTTCTGTGTCTTTTCATTTTTTATCATGGCATATGCGCCCTTGCCGACAAAACGGGTCAGCCCGTCAAAATGCGCTTTAAGGTCGAATGTCTCCGCATGGCGCAGAGCATTTTCCCTGTCGGGCGTAAAATCCTTTAGCCGATGATATATCGAAGCGCAAATATACGTCCCGAGCGCGCACTGAATACCGTGCAGCTCGGTCGGATATCCGAATTCCAGTCCGCGCATATCCCACAGATGCGAGAAATAATGCTCGCCGCCCGACGCCGGGCGCGTCACCCCGGCAAAGCTCATTGCGAAACCGACGCCGACCAGTCCTTCGAAAACCGCTTCGACCGCCTTTTCGTCGCGCCTTAAAAGTCCCTCTGCGTTATCGGTGCATTTTTTGAGCGACGCACGGATAAGCTCCGCAATGTCCGCGCAGAAGTATTCGCCGTTGACAAGCGCCGAAATGCGCCATTCCGCAATGCTTATGTATTTTGCGAGCATGTCGCCGACACCCGACGAGAGCATACGCGCGGGTGCTTTCTTCAGAATATCGGTGTCACCGATTATCACATCCGCGCTTTTTGCGGGCAGCGACACCTTCAAGCCGTCGATTTCGACCGAGCTTGTATCGGAGGCGAACCCGTCCATGCTCGGCGCGGACGCAACGATAATATACGGTCTTTTTGTCTTTGCGGCAAGAATTTTGCAGCAATCGTTTATTACGCCGGAGCCGACGCCTATTACAGCATCGCATTCCGTGTCAAAATGCATAATAAGGCTGCCTGCCGCGTGCTCGTCCGGTTTTATAACTGCGTCGGCAAAGGTGAACGGAGTGTATGCGACGCCCGCGCCGTCCAGCACGGACAGCACGTCGCGCCCTGCGGCATCAAGCGTGTTTTTGTCCGTAACGACAAACGGCTTTGACGCGCCGAGCATTTTTAAGCTTTCGGGCAGCTTTTTTACAGCCCCCGCGCCTGTGACAACGTCCCGAACGGAGCAGACGTGCGTCCTGCCGCAGCGGCATCCGACGCGTTTTATTTCTTCAAACACATTATTCCTCCAAAAAAACATTTTCGCTGTCGCGGTCGGATTTTTGCCGTATCAAGATGATTGGGAAAAGCATACGGGCAGACGACGGGCGAACAAACATTTGACGAAAATAATTTATGTTATGTAAACTTTTTAACCCATACTGCGTCCGTCCATCGACCGCCAAACTTAAAATTGACGAACAAAATTGCACGATAACGATTATTTCAACCCATGCGATGTATATCCGTCGAACACACGCTTTGTAATCTTCTGTATGTTTATGGTCGCGGTCGGCGCAGGTGCACCGACCCTACAACCAAGCGGTCGGATTTTGTGCATAATTTTTTAATTGCCCTGCAACAGTGCCGGTGTAGGGAACGCACACCGGGCGTTCCGCGGCAGATAACTTGCGCGAACGATATTCGGTCGGTCGACGGGTGAACATAAAATTGACGAACATAATTTGCATTTGTATAAATATTCCGGCATATACAGCGTACATTTGTCACAGTCCGAGCAGCTTCTCCGCATTTATGTGCGCTATTTTTTCGCGCTGTCCGTCGGAAAGAGGAAGACGCTCGACAAGCTCGCGGTTATACGCGGGATCCTCTATCGGATAATCGGAGCCGAACATAACGCGGTCGGTTCCGTAGGCGTTTATAAGCGTCATTGCCTTTTCGACGCTCATGCTTGAAAGCGCCGACGAGGTGTCGGTAAAACAGCGTTCCTCATCGCGGAGAAACTCCAGCGCCGTGTCCTGCATCGACCAGCCGCCCATGTGCGCGGCAATAATTATAATAGAAGGGAACTCATGCAGCACGCGCCGAATGCGTTCAGGGTGAGAGAAGTTATACCGCGGGTCGCCCGAATGCACCATAAGCGGAATTTTGCCCGCAATAATATCGTACATCGGGAACAGTCTTTCATCGTCCGCATTAAAGCCCTGCATATCGGGGTGCAGCTTTACGCCTTTGAACCCCTGTCCGACAA
>OMRJ01000283.1 GCA_900313475.1 uncultured Eubacteriales bacterium
CGGTCTGAAATACTCCCTTAACGGCGCTGTGCTTGACTGTTTTTTCGCTCTCGGAGTAAGCAACGAATTTTCGGAGGAGCAGGCGACCGTGGAGGTAAAGAACGGCACGCTTCTTGTTATGCGGGAGAGAAAAAGCCGATAATTTTGCGTTTCCTATTGACAGCGGCAAAAAAATGCTGTAATATTATCATAAATCCGAACAGGGGTGCTGTAAAAGGCTGAGACGGAGTTTATCCGAACCCTTTAACCTGATATGGGTAATACCGGCGTAGGGAGTTTAGAGCTGACACTCGAATTATTTTATCCGTGCGCTGTCCCGCGTGCGGATAATTTTATTTTCCGAGGTGCAAAACCAATGGCTCAACAAAAAAACTCAAAAGTTATTATTCTCGCCGAAAGCGCGGTAATGCTCGCTCTCTCCATAGGTCTTGATTTTATTAAGATATGGGAAATGCCGATGGGCGGCAAGGTCACGCTTTTAAGCATGCTCCCCATTTGTCTCCTCTCCGTTAAGGACGGACTTAAAGTGGGCGTCCCCACCGCATTTCTCTATTCGCTTTATCAGCTCATAACGGGAATCGCAAAGGGAAACGTTTTTATCTACACGACCACTGCCGCAATGGTCATTATATGCGTGCTGTTTGACTATCTTGTGCCGTTTACCGTTCTCGGCTTCGCCGGTATGTTTAAGAAATTCAAGCCCGCGAAATTCCCCGAGCTCGGCATTCTTCTCGGCATCATTCTCGTCATTTTTATCCGTTTTGCGTGCCACTACATAACCGGCTTTGAAATTTGGGGACAGTGGGCACCCGAAGGACAGTCAAAATTTGTATACTCGCTCATCTATAATGGTCAGTACATGCTGCCGGAGCTTCTTATGACCTCAATCGCGGCAGGCATCCTTGTAAAGGTTCCCGCAATCAAAAAGATCATCGACTGAAAAATTACCTCCTTTTTCCGCGCCGCACCGGCCTCGCCGTGCGGCGCGGTTCCTTTTCGGCAAGCCGTGAAGAAATCCGCAGTCCGTGCTGCCCGCCGGCGCTTTAACATCCCGTGAATGTTCTCCTTCAGACGATATTTTAACATTATAATATGCATGTCGGAGAATACACTTAAAGTCCGGTTAAGGCTTTTCGTTTATATTTTCAATATCGAAGTCGTTCGGACGGCACATGGCTTTCCGAACGGCTTTTTTTGACCGCAACGGCGAAGAAACAGCGCTTCCGAGCGGCGGCGTAAACACATTCGGAATAAAGAAAACCGGCATTTTGCCGAATTATTGCCGTTTCACCGAAAAGTCCTTGCAAAAACACCGCGCAGGTGTTATTATTTAACGGAATAAACATCGGAGGTTTAAGTCAAATGAGCGAAGAAAACAAAAACACTCTCACTCCCGAAAACGTCGGCAAAGAGCAGACCGACAGCGGGCAGAGCGATGAAAAGCTTAACGAGGAGCTTGAACAGCTTCGCGAAACTTTTCAGAACACATATAACGAAACGGCAAAGAACGCCGAAGAAGACGACGGTGAGCCTGTGATTCAGGGGCTTGACTACAGCGGCGACACCGACGACGACGGCGGCGACGGCGACGCGGATCATGACTCCGACACCGATTCATACACTCCTACGGAGCCGCAGCAGAATGAAAAGAAAAAAAAGAAAAAGCGCATGTCGGGCGGGTATATCGCGTGCATCATTATCATGATTATTTCTCTGTGCACATCCGCATTTCTGGGCACGGCGGTATTTGAAATGATCTCGGTGCCCGACATGGCATACTATATGAGCAACTTCCTGAAGGCGTCCTCCGCCGAAAATGCCGCCGACAAAGTGAAATATTTCAAATCGGCACTTGAGGTGTGCTCATCGGGCAGCGGTCTTGAGTCAAAACGTCAGGAGCTTATCGAAAACATCGTGGTCTACACATGTGAATCGGAGGGTTATTCTGCCGCAAAAACGTTTTTTGACGAAAACGGTACCGACGATATGAAAAAATCACCCAAAACAAAGAGCTTCAAAGAGTTCACGGAAGTAGGTGACAAAATTTCAGAAATAGCCGACAAGGCATTTGACGCGGTGCAGCCCTACGTTACAAAGGACGGTGACCCCGACTTTAAAAAGCTCGCAAAAGAGCTCGGCGCAACCGACCTTATTCTCACCGACACAGAGAGTGCGCTCAAAAACATTTATGACGGTTCCGTTTACGCCGAAACGGCTAAGTCCGAAACGGAAGTGCAGCTTTCTTCAAAGAGCTATCTTACGGCATATCAGACCCTGAAAGGCATGGGTGCATCGTGTCAGACACTTCTCGAACGTACAGCCCTCATGCTCTATAACAACGGCTACGCATACGAAGCGAATATTATTATTGATAACTATATGACAAAAGATATGCTCGCCTCCCCCGTCACGGCGGAATTCACGCAGATGCAGAATGACATCAAATCGGCATCCGCGTTCAAGGGCGATATATTCACAATTGCTTCCGCGGAATTTGAAGCGGGAAAGACAGCAAACGACGACTTTTCCGCACTTGTAACGGGTGACGGTTTAAGCGACAAAATTAAATCGTCCGTTGCATCGCTGATAGAGGATCTCGTGGAAGCATTGACGAATGAACGGGAAGCAAACCTCACAAAAGCTTTATCACTTTACTCCGTTGCTCTTGATTCAGCAAAGGCATTCGGCATCTCCACCAACGGACTCGCATGGAAAACAACCGAGATAATGCTCAAAACGGGCAATATTCAGGGAGCAAACGAAATAGCCACGGGCTATCTCACCGAGGACGATGTAAAGGCTGCAACCGAAGCACAGTCGGCGCTCTATACAAACGTCACAAAGCTCTATGCCGCGCAAAAAGCCGCAAACGACATTTTCTACTCGGCTTATGCGAATTACTATTATTCCGGTACGGCGATTGATAAAACCTCCGTTAACACGAAGCTTGACGGGCTTATTACCTCAACCTCGAACAGCTTCGATAAGGCAATGGTAGCTTATTACAAATATCTCACGGAGGCGTTTACCGACAAGGACAGTTCGGCAATGAAAAAATACCTCGAAGAATACGCCTCGCTCCTCAGGGACTATCCGCTGGTGTATTCCTACGACCTTATCGGACAGTATATCACAGACAAAAACTACGAGGAGGCATTTAAGCTTACGGATGCGGTGCTTGCTATAAACAAAGCGGATGACTTCGCAGGCAAATATGCCGCTCTGCGCGAGCGCATGAACGGCAGCGTCGAAAAGGCACTTGAAACCGCAGAAAAATCAATGGAGCTTTCGGGCGAAACAAACTACACCGCATACGAAGCCGCTCTCTGCTATCTCATTCTCGGCAACTACGAAAAGGCAATAGAGCTTACGTCTCCCCTTGTGGAAGTTGGCCTCTCCTATGACCTTTGCGACCTTGTTAAGGTGCTTGAATCGCTCTACACCGAAAAAGAGGGTGAAGCTGCCGAAACGCTCAAATCACTTGTCGCAACGGTCGACAACACAATGTCGCAGAACAGCATAGATGTGTCGGAGAACGCAAAAGCAATAATCGACGGCACAAAAACGGCAAAAGATGTTCTTATGAGCGGCACATATAATTTTTCATAAGCGTATTTAATTAAAGTTTTATTTAAACTTTTAAAAATGATATTGACATCCGACCCTAAAATGTAGTATAGTTAGCGTGTATAAAAAATCACTTTTGAGTTTTTTATTCAATATCAAGAAAGGGTGGAATTTTCCATGAAAAAAATCATTGCTATTGCAATGGCTCTTGTCCTTGCTCTGTCGGTAAGCATCTCCGTTTCCGCCACGGCTCTCAACGCAAAATCGGAAACTCCCGTTGTCAAATCCCTCTCCGGTGAAAAAGTTGACATCGGTAAAATCTTCGGTAGCCTCGGTGACAAGATCGACATCGGCGGCATCATGGGCGGCATTGACCTCGACAAGATCTTCGGCAGCCTCGGCAGCGGCGATTTCGACATCGGCAAGATTATCGAGTTTATCAAGGGTCTTATCCCCGGCAGCGGTGAAGATCCCACGAGTCCTTCATCCGACGAAGAACCCTCATCCGATGAAGAACCCTCA
>OMRJ01000098.1 GCA_900313475.1 uncultured Eubacteriales bacterium
ACCTTTGGTTTGTGTATAATGCCATTCCGTTTTTGTATACTGTCGGTAGTACACGCAAACTGTAGGGAGGTATTTTCTGTGGACAGATATTCGATAGGCAAAAATCTGCGGCAGTGCCGTCTGGCGAAGAAAATGCGTCAGGAGGATCTTGCGGAAAAAACAAATCTGTCACCGAATTATATCGGAATGATTGAGCGCGGTGAAAAACTTCCGGCGCTTGATACCTTTATTGATATTTTGAATGCTCTTGACGCTTCTGCCGATGTTGTGCTTGCCGATGTGCTCAACGCGCGGTATGATATTAAAACCTCGCTTATAAGCGAAAAGGTACAGAAGCTGTCGTCGAAAGAGCAAAAAACGGTTCTTGATATTGTCGATGCGGTTATAAAAAATTTCTGATTGATTCAAAAAAGACGGTCACACGACCGTTTTTTCTTTTTTCGACACTGCAAGGTGTTATAATTACTGTTGGTTGTTGCAACATACCGAAAGTGTAAATAAGGAGAGGTCCGAAGTGACAAGTTTTAACAAAACCGCTCAAATATACGGCGTTACCGAAGCACAGATAAAAAAAGAAATAGAAAAAGCAATTTGTCAGGCAGTTTGCGGTGCAGATGAAAAAACACTTGCGGTTTACCGCACAATAACCGGAACCGAAAGAGTTCCGACCGTGGACGAGGTTCTTTTATGGGCGTCGGAGCAAGTGAAGCTCCGCTTAGCATGTGTCCGATTAACGGCGCAGTTTAAATCGTAAATCGCGGATTGCAATTGCGAAGCGGGTTTGATATACTTATTAGTATTACATGGCGGAGGTGATTTTTTGGGAGAACGGAAAACAGGGCAGCCGGAGGTTCTGGCGCCTGCGGGCGGTCGTGAAAGTCTGCTTGCCGCAGTGCGCTGCGGTGCGGATGCCGTCTATTTCGGTGCGACGGATTTCAACGCACGCCGCAATGCCGAAAACTTTTCCGACGGTGAATTTCTCGAGGCAGTGGAGTATTGCCGTGTGCGCGGAGTGAAGGTATATGTCACTCTGAATACTCTTGTAACCGATCGCGAGCGCGACAGGCTGCTTAAAACGCTGCGCCTTATCGCCGAAAGCGGCGCCGACGCGGTCATCGTTCAGGATCTCGGCGTTGCGTCGGAGGTGAAGCGGTTTTGCCCGTCGCTTCCGCTGCATGCGTCCACACAGACCGCCGTGCACAATGTGTCGGGCGCAAAGGAGCTTATAAAAGCGGGCTTTGAGCGCCTCGTGCTTGCGCGTGAATGCTCCGCGTCCGAAATAAAAAAGATTTGCGCCGAAACGGGAGCGGAAACGGAAATATTCGTCCACGGGGCGCACTGCATGAGCGTGTCGGGCATGTGCTATATGTCCTCGGCGTTCGGCGGCAGAAGCGGCAACCGCGGACTGTGCGCTCAGCCGTGCCGACTGAATTTCAATGCGGACGGAAGGGAATACGCGCTGTCGCTCAAGGATATGTCGCTTATTGACAGGCTTGAGGAAATAACGGCGGCGGGAGTATCCTCACTCAAAATCGAAGGGCGCATGAAACGCCCCGAATACGTTGCCGCAGCCGTCACCGCGGTGAAAAAACGTCTTGCGGGCGGCGAAGCAGACGAAAAGACATTGCGTGACGTTTTTTCGCGCAGCGGCTTCACGGACGGCTATTTTACGGGGCATCGCGACCTGTCTATGTTCGGCAGCAGAACAAAAGATGATGTTACCGCCGCCGCTGCGGTGCTGCCTGCTCTCCGAAATCTGTATAAGGATGAGCGAGCGTGTGTTCCGGTAGACATGAGACTCGAAATGACGCAGACCGACAGCAAACTGAGCGTGTCGGACGGTGTTAATGCCGTTGAAATAAGCGGCGATATACCGCAAAAAGCGCTTAAAGCGGAGCTGTCGCCCGAATTGGCTTCGCGTTCGCTCTTAAAGCTCGGCGGCACACCGTACTGTTGCGAAAGGGTCGGCTGCTCGCTTGCGGCGGGATACACTCTGCCCGTGTCTTCTCTTAACAAAATGCGGCGCGAAGCGACCGAAAAGCTTACAGAATTGCGTGCACGCACGGACGGACACCCGTTTTTGTCTCCGGAAAAAACGGACATTTTATACCGCGCTCCGGCAGATACCGCCGCCGTCAGGCTTCGTTTTGAAAAACTGTCACAGGTGCCCGGCGAGACATTTTTGCGGTCGGTCGGCTGTGCAAAAATAATCCTGCCGCTGCGCGAAATTCTCAAAAGCAGCGGCTTGCCCGACGGTATTATGCGTATTGCCTGCGCCGAAATTCCGCCGTTTGTCGGGGCAGGGGACGAGGCAGAAACCGTCCGTGACCTTGAAAAATGCCGTGCTCTCGGTGTAAAATATGCGCTGTGCGAAAACATAGGTGCGGTATACATGGCAAAAACGGCAAACATGCTTCCCGTCGGCGGACATATGCTCAATATTCTGAACAGCGCCGCCGCGCGGGCATACGCGTCGCTGGGTGTGCGCGAAATTACGCTTTCGGCAGAGATGAGCTTTGCCGCGATGCGCGAGTTTTCGTCTCCCGTGCCGTTCGGCTTTATAACTTACGGTCACATGCCGCTGATGCGTTTCCGCTGCTGCCCGATGCAGGGTAAAAACGGCTGCGGCGACTGCCGCGGCGTCCGCACTCTCACCGACAGGCGCGGCGACAAAATGACGGTGCTGTGCTCCGACCGCCGATATTCGACGCTTTTCAACCCCGTTCCGCTTTACACGGGCAACATGCGCATGCCGAAATCCGACTTTGTGACGCTGTATTTCACAACGGAGACTGAGGAAAAGTGCCGCGGGATAACGGAACTGTTTATGTCGCGCGAGAACGCGCCGTTTCCGAAAACGTCATGGATGTATGATAAAGAACTGAAATAAAAAGGCGCGGCTGTCCGCGCAAGGAACGAAAGGAAAATAAAAATGGTAGCAGACAAGATAAAAAACGCACACAGATATTATTCTCTCCACCCCGAATTTAAGGCGGTTTTCGAGGGACTGGCGAAGCTGACCGCCGCTTCGGACAGGGTTCGATACGAGGTTGACGGCGACAATGCTTTTTTCAGCCTCTCGGAGTATGAAAACAAGCCCGTAGGCGAGTGCAGATTCGAGGCGCACAGAGAGTATATCGACATTCAGTATGTTTTAGAGGGTCATGAGCACATCGATGTCGCGGATGCCGCCGACCTTGACGTTGTCGAGGATTTTACCGACGGCGGCGACTGCGCCTTTTACGGCGACTCAGCCGGTTTCAACGTCGCCGATCTGCATGCGGGGGAGTTTGTGATTCTTTTCCCCGGCGAAGCGCACCGACCGCTTGTCGCGCCGAACGGTGTTCCTGTCAAAACCGTAAAAGCCGTTGCGAAAATCAGAAAATAAAAGTTGCGAGAATCAGAAAATAAAAGTTGCGAAAATCAAAAAAAAAGAAACCGACTGTAAAAAACCCGATTTTTTACAGTCAGTTTTTTCCGTTTAAGCATCTTATTCAATGATTTTCAGCTTTGCGCCGTCGAAAGCCCTTTGCAGCATTTCCTCCTCGTTCGGGAGCATGGCTTCAACCTCGCGCGCATACTCCGGCGTGGGGCGTGTGCGCGGATGGCGCGGCGTAAACACGGTGCAGCAATCCTCATACGGACGTATCGAAATGTCAAAAGCGTCTATTTTGCGCGAAATTTCAACAATCTCATTTTTGTCCATGCCGATGCACGGACGGAAAACAGGCATTCCCGCGCATTCATCGGTGCATTTAATTGCATGCAGAGTCTGGCTTGCTACCTGACCGAGACTTTCGCCCGTCACAAGCGCGCTGCAGCCCTGCCAGTCTGCAATCTTTGTTGCAAGCTTCATCATGACGCGCCGCATTGTTACGGTGAACATCTCCTCGGGGCAGTTATCCTTGATTGCCACCTGCAGCTCCGTAAACGGCACTGTGAACAGATTTATTCTGCCGGAATATTCAGCCACCCTGCCGAGAAGCTCGTGAACCTTCATTTCCGCAAGCTCCGACGTGTAAGGCGGGGACGCGAAGTGGACTGCGGTAAGACGCACGCCGCGTTTCGCAAGCATATACCCGGCAACGGGGGAGTCGATTCCGCCCGAAATGAGCAGGCAAACGCGTCCGCCCGTGCCCGACGGCATTCCGCCGGCACCTTTAAGCTGCCTGCCGTGAATGTATGCCGCAGTATCCCGTATTTCAACTGTTACGGTGACCTCCGGCTCGTGCACATCGACCTTAAGGCGCGGAAATCTCGAAAGGATTGCGCCGCCGACCTCGTTACATATCTGCGGAGAGTTAAGCGGGAATTTTTTGTCGGCGCGTTTTGCGGTCACCTTGAACGTGCGCGCGCAGAGCAGATCGTCTTCGAGATATTCGGGCGCAAGACGCGTTATCGCGTCAATGTCCTTTTCGCAGACCGCGCAGCGCGAAATGCCGACTATGCCGAAAACCTTTTGAAGTCTTTCGACCGCTTCGTCCATGTCGGTATCTTCATCGGCAGGCTCAACGGTGACGGTGGACTGCGCCTTGCGGAACCTGAATTCTCCGACAGGGCGCAGCTTTTCTTTCATGTTTTTGATGAGAATGTCTTCAAAAGACGAGCGGTTAAGCCCCTTGAGCGCAAGCTCGCCGTCCTTTATGAGTATAATTTCTTTCATGCTTTTTTCCTTATAATTTTGTTTTTCGATGCGGCCGCGAACGGTAAAACCAACCGCCCGATACCGAAAAGAATTTCGCACAATTACGAAATCCGGATTGTTTCCCGACGCGCCGTATTAAAACTCTCTGTACCGGAGCTTGTTCGATGCCTCTATGGCAACCTCGACGAAGCGGTCGATGTCCTCCTCCGTCGTGTAGCGGCTTAAGGATACTCTGATTGCGGAATCAATGCGTATCGGTGTGTAGCCGAGCTGCGTGAGCACCTCGCTGCGGTGTCCTTTTTTGCAGGCTGAGCCGGCTGAGATGCAGATGCCGCGCTCGGAGAAGAAATTGACGAGCACCTGCGACGGCATACCGAGAATTGACATGTTAATTATGTTCGGCAGCGCGTCGCTCGGTGAATTTATAAGAATAGTGGGAATTTTCGACAGCTTCGTGAGAAGACGGCGGCGCAGCTTCTTCATTTCACGCTGCGAAGTAAGCGGGTCGGGAAGAACCTCGCAGGCCGCTCCGAAGCCTGCTATCGCGGGCATGTTTTCGGTGCCGGAAAAGAGTCCGTTCTCCTGTCCGCCGCCGTAGATATGACACGGCGGAATGAGTCCTTTTTTTACATAAAGTGCGCCCACGCCCTTAGGCGCGTGTATTTTGTGACCGCTTATCGACAAAAAATCTGCGCCGATTCTGCGCGGCTTGACGCTCATTTTGCCGAACGCCTGAATTGCGTCCACATGAACAAGTGCCACGGAGTGAGCGGCTTTTATTGCTTTGCGCGCATATTCCACGGGGTTTATCGCGCCCGTTTCGTTGTTGACATACATAAGGCTTACGAGAATCGTTTTTTCGTTGACCGCATTCATAATTTCTTCGGGGTCGACCGCGCCGTTGAGCTTCGGCTTAAGGCGGACAATATCGTAGCCCTTTGCCTCAAGCTGATCCATTACGCGGGCGACGCTCGGATGCTCCACGGAGCTTGTCACTATACGGCTTCCTCTGCGTCTTCTCATGTTTACCGCCGCAATAACCGCAGTGTTGTTTGCAATTGTGCCGGACGGCGAAAACAGCACTTCCTCCGGAAGTGCGCCGAGCACCGCCGCCACCTTCTGCCGCGACTGCTCAAGAAGCTGCTTTGCGCGCACTCCGTTCGAATGAAGCGCGGAAGGGTTTCCGTAGTTGTCGGTCATTGCCTGCATTGCCGCCTCGGCGGCTTCGGGACAAACGATTGTGGTTGCCGAATTGTCAAGATATATTTCCAAATCAAGTTCAACCTTTCAACTGATTATAGTGCAGATGTAAAAGACCACAAACCTGCACATTACCATTATACTTTATTTTTCAAAAAGTGTAAACCGTATATTTCGTGTTTTTTTGAGAAAAATACCTCAAAACGGCAAAAGGGATGGTTTTAATATGAACAGACGTGCAAAGATACGGCTTGTTTCGTTTTTGACGGCGCTTGTCGTCGCGCTTACCGCGTGGGGAACGACCGCGAGTGTCACCGCCGCGCGCTATAAACGGACGGCGGAAATTTCAAATCAGCGCGCTTTAATGCGTCTCTGCGAATACCTCGACAATATCGAGACGGATCTCACAAAGGCGTCCTATGTCAATTCGGGTGTGATGCTGGCAACCCTCTCCGGCGATCTGCACAAGCAGGCAACCGGCGCAAAGACGAGCCTTTCGGCGCTGTCCTCCGGCGAGACGCAGCTTTCAAATACCTATAAATTTCTGTCACAGGTCGGTGAGTACACCGCGTCGCTGAACAAAAAAGCCGCAGCCGGCGGCGAGGTTGACGCAAAGGAGCGCGAAACGCTGCGCACCCTGACGGAATTTGCAGCGTCGCTTTCGGATAAGTTCGGTTACATGAACGAGCTTATGCAGTCGAATTTTCTCTCGTTTGAGGAGCTTAAGGACGTGATAGACGAGACGGAAAAGACGAGTGAAAAACAGGTCAGTTACCTTGAAAGCGTGTCGGATACAGAGGAGGCAATGGTTGATTTTCCGTCGCTTATCTATGACGGTCCGTTTTCCGACAATATTCTCTCCAAGGATTCGGAGCTGCTCAAGTCGCTTGACGAAGTGCCGCGCGAAACGGCAAAACGAAATGCCGCGCGTCTTCTCGGAGCGGACGAAAAAAGCGTTGCGGACGACGGCGAGAGCGACGGCAGGATTCCGACATACAATTTTATATGCGGAGATTTCCGCGTTTCCGTGACGAAAAACGGCGGTTATCTGTTGAGCATTTTGTCCGAACGTGTGGGCAGCGACGAAAAAGTCTCGTTTGCATCCGCGCTCGATACCGCTACGGGTTTTTTGTCAAAGTGCGGTTATGACAACATGAAAAGCACTTATTATGCCACCGAAAACGGCGTGTGCGTAATAAACTTTGCGTTTCAGGACGGCAACTGGCTCTGCTACCCCGATCTCATCAAGGTCGGAGTAGACCTTACCGACGGCAAGCTTGTCAGCTTCGATGCGTCCGACTATATTATGAATCACAAGGCGCGCACCGCTCCCGAAAAAACCGTCGATGTACAGACGGCTCTCTCTGCCGTCGCGCAGTGCCTGACGGCGAAAAGCGCCGCGCTTGCGGTGATACCGACCGATTCCGGAGGCGAACGCGCCGCGTATGAGATAACGTGCGAGGACGGGAACGGCAGAACCGTGCTTGTCTATATCGACGCGCAGACGGGAAAAGAAGCCGATTTGCTGATACTGCTGTTTACCGACGGCGGAGTTCTGACAAAATAATTCGGAACCGGTAACCGGGAGAGCGGAATTGCCGACGGCACAGGCAAATGCTGAAATTAAAGTGCGCCGATGTGTGTTCGGTAAATATTTCTGTGCATTTTATGCTGCGGAACGGTGTTTACTCACCGCTCCGCAGAGTTTTATCGGGAATGATTGTCGTTAATTCGAAAAGCATATAATTTTTTTGTCAAAAAATTGTACATTCGGACGATGCTTTCAGAAAAACTTATTAAGAAAAGAAAAAAAGCGCAATAGCCTTTTGAAAAGAACCTCCGTTCCCGATTTGTCTTTCTTCCGATAACTCTGCAGAATTTTGTCCGTCGCAAAAATGTAATATTTTCTTTCAGTTTAAAGCGTTGCACGATTTTAAATTTTTTATTTTTTTGCAACGCGTTGACTGTTCGCCCGATTTTTGTATAATTAACTCATAAATCACGCGCAGGACAAACGGAGTTTTCCTTGCTTTGTCTCCGTACACCGCCTAAAGTCCGCAGCGTGAAAAAACTCGGAGATGATGCCGCACGGGGAGAACGTCGGCAGAAGAAAAGAGTGTCAGAATTCCTCCCGGAGCAGCGAGCGGTAAGGACAAGGGTTGTCGCCGCGATCGCGCAAGGAGGAATTTTGTTTTTAAACAAGTCCTTCGGTTGTGTAAACGTAAAAATCCCGCACGGCAAGCCCGTCGGGATTTTTTTGTATGCGGATGTTTGTTTTGTGAGACAAGCCTAACCTCTTGAAACGGCAAAAAGTTGGTAGCGACAGCGAGGCGTTGTGAGCGCATTTATAAGCGAACAGCCGAACCGAGCGAGAC
>OMRJ01000053.1 GCA_900313475.1 uncultured Eubacteriales bacterium
ACGCGTCGGTTATAGGCAACAAAAAGACTTTTGCGATGATAGATGCCTTCTTCGGTGCGGACACGGTAAAGAACAAAATTGAAGTGACCGACGGCGAAACACTGTCGCTCGGCAACCGCTCGCTTACTTTTATATTTGCACCGATGGTACATTGGCCCGAAGTTATGATGTCATATGACAGCGCAGACAAAATTCTTTTTTCGGCTGACGGCTTCGGCAAGTTCGGCGCGCTCGACTGTGACGAAGAATGGGCGTGCGAAGCGAGAAGATACTATTTCGGAATTGTAGGCAAATACGGCGTTCAGGTGCAGAATGTATTGAAAAAGGCTGCCGCACTTGATGTCGAAAAGATTTGTCCGCTCCACGGTCCCGTGCTCTCCGAAAATCTCGGATACTATATAGATCTCTATAACAAGTGGAGCGGCTACACTCCCGAAACGGACGGAGTGTTTATAGCCTATTCCTCTGTTTACGGACATACAAAGGAGGCGGCGCTGATTCTCTGCGACGAGCTGAAAAAAGCCGGATGCCCGAAAGTATCCGTCAGTGATCTTGCACGCAGCGACATGGCGGAAAATGTTGAGGATGCATTCAAATATTCAAAGATCGTTCTTGCCTCCGTAACATATAACAGCGATGTTTTTCCGCATATGCGCACGTTCATTGACGCGCTCACCGAACGCGGATACAAAAACAGAACCGTCGGAATTATCGAAAACGGGTCATGGGCACCGACGGCGGCAAAGGTAATTCAAAAAATGCTTGCCGACAGCAAAAACCTGACTTTTGCCGAAACTACTGTCACCGTACGCTCCGCTCTCAACGGCATTTCAAGAGAACAGATTAAAAAGCTTGCCGAAGAACTTTGCAAATAAAAAAAACCGGGCTGTAAAAAAACGAGTTTTTTTACAGCCCGGTGCATTGTCATATAAAAGTTATTCGCTTTACATTTCAGAAGAATATCTTTTAAGCGTGTAGCTTTGATTTTTCAGAGCCGAAACAAGATCTTTGTTTGAGCAAACTGCCGCGTTAAAAAATATACCGCCCGTCCCCTCATCGCCGACATCGTGGAAATCGGAGCCTGACGTCACAATTCTTTTGCCGTGCAGCTTCGACCAATGCTCCGTTATCTCATTTGACGAGTCATGACGCGGATTCCCGTTAAACACTTCATAACCGTCAAGGATATTCCAGTCGACAATGCGCATTCCGCGTCTGAAAGGATGAGCCTGAACAAAAATCAGCCCGTTTTCATGTGCAAGAGAGGAAAAAGCCTTGTTGCCGAGTGCCATAAGATCGCCGTTGTTTTTGACAAAATCCTCCGTCACACCGTAAACAAGATAATCGTTCGGATCACCGTAAAATGTTATTTCCATACCGAGCAGCACGGTAAGCATTTCCCCTGCAGCCTCTTTAAGTGCGCGATATCCCGACAGAAAGTGTTCCGCCTTAACGCTCCACGGAGCATCCGAAAGACCGACGGATGAAAAAGTATGGCTGTTCATGTGGTTTGTAGAAACGATTCCGTAATATCCTTTTTCGGCATACAGCTTTGACAATTGGTCTGCGGACGCATGCGCACAGGCGCTAACCTCACGCGAATGCGCGTGCATTTCAAAAAGGTACTCCGTCATTTGCAGGTCACCTCACCGTAAAGCGGTTCTATAAAAATTATTTCCGATTCAATACTGTCGGGAATGTTTTCGTCAAGCACTATAAGTCTGCCGCCGCGTTTTTTGCCGTACGAATGGTATCCCGCGCTCGGTGTCTGCACGAGTTTTATGCCGTCGACCTCCGCAGTAAACGTATTTGTGTGATCATGCCCGAAAAATGCGGCAACAATGTCTCCTGTTTTCTTCCAGCTTTCAAATTCTTCACCGTGACTGTCCGGCGGACAAGGCGCTTCATGCATTTCACCGTCCGAAAAAACACCGTCCGGGGCGGTGTAATATTTTCCGTTACGTTCAACAGCGCCATCGGTTCCCTCTGATACTTCCTTCAGAACGTTATATTCCTGATGCACCGGAATATGCTGAAAAAGCACGGAAGGAACAGCCTGACCTCCGTTACTTTTTTTCAGCTCCGCTGCTTGCTTTTCATACCATTTAATCTGATCCGGCTGTACAAAACCGTACCCTGCACCCTCTATAACGTTGTAACGGTCATCGCGTACATAGTCGTTTGAGTCCATACACCAAATGTTCCATGCCACACGACTGCCGTCGGATGACAAAACAGGCAGCGAACAGTTTCCGCACCCTGAAATATCCTCATCATTAAATGTGTTTCTGAAATTACCGTATTCGGCATATATCCCTATCTGATTCTCTTTCATCAAAAACGGCAGCATGTATTCGCACTCCGCATCGTGGTTGCCGAAAACTATCGCTAACGGAATGTTTCGCTCCGCGGCAGGCGCGGTAATGCGTTTTATTGTTTTATACATATAGTCGTACGTAAACTCCTGCCAATAACCGCTTATATTGTCCCCTCCGAAGACAATAAGATCGGGATGAGTACGCTCAATACACTGCTCGATAACATTCATTGTTTCTTCGGATTTTCTTTGAGGTATTGTTTTATCCTCGTTGTCATCCATGTCGGGATCAACCTCATGTATATCGGTCAAATGAAGTATTCTGAATTTACCGTCTCCGCCGAAGCAGAGAGGGTCAATAAAATTTCTGTTGTGTCGTTTTGACGCAGGCAGACCCATTGCCATAATCTTAAACCCCGTTCCTTGTTTTTTGTTCGAACCGAACTTATATAAATAGTAATACCGCGCACGACACATGTCAACAGAAACCTTCATCCGTACCGCTGCGCTTTACGGTGTTCATATGCAAAATCAACCCGGCATCGGCGCACTCTTGACTTTGCGGCATTTAACCGATTCAACCGTTTCAACCGCTTAATCAGACTTTCCGTGATGCTTCTGTCCGCCGTTCAAATTATTTCGTCCTTGCTTTTTTTCTCGCACTTCTCAAAAGGCATCCTACAAACCTTTTCATCTGTTCTGACTGTTAGCGCTGCGCACCGATTGCAGGTCATACAAATAACGCCGGCATCAAACCGGCGTTTTTTTATTTAACCTGTTTTTACCGTTCTTCGCGGAAATACGAAACACCGAGACTTGCAGGAGGCTGATTTTCACGCTTTTTGCGAACACTTATAATAATAAGCACCAATATCGTGACAACATACGGAAGCATTTTGAAAATCTCCTGCGAGGAACGGGGAAGACCGCCGATAAACATGTACACGATATAAAGTCCGCCGAAAAGAATGGAACCGATTATTCCGAGATCGGGTTTCCAAAGAGCAAAGATAACAAGCGCAATGGCAAGCCATCCCCTGTCGCCGAAACCTGCGTTTGACCACGTACCGCCGATAAATTCCATAACATAGTATAAACCGCCGAGTCCTGCAACAGCGCCGCCGACGCAGGTCGCACCGTATTTATATTTGATAACATTGATTCCCGCAGCATCCGCTGTAGCGGGGTTTTCACCTACGGCTTTAAGATTAAGTCCGACACGCGTTTTTCTCAACATGTACCCTGCGACAAGGGCAACAGCAATGGCAAGATAGGTCATAAAGCCGTATGAGAAAAACGCTTTTCCGAAAAGACCGAGATTATCCGCAAACGGAAGCGATTTTTTGAAGCAAGCACCGATTATGTTGAGGGAAACAGTAGTACCGGTTCCGAGAATACTCGAAAGCGAACCGCCGATGAAGCTGCCGATACCCATACCGAACGTAGTGAGGACAAGACCCGTAACATTCTGGTTTGCGCGGAGTGTGACGGTAAGGAAGCTGTAAATAAGCGACATTATTAAAGAGCCTGCAAGCGAACAGATAAACGGGATAAGAATACATAAAAAGGTGTTTGAGGTATTGCCGTATGTCTCGAAGAAATATCCGCCGAGAATACCCGAAATACCGCCGACATACATTATGCCGGGAATACCGAGGTTAAGATTGCCCGATTTTTCGATTATCATTTCTCCGACCGAACCGTACAGCAAAGGCATACCTATTATTACAGCCTGTGTAAAGAAACTTACAAATCTCGCCATTATTTGCTTACCTCCCCGTTTTTCTTTGAGCGGAAGTTTATCTTGTAATTGATAAAGAATTCCGAACCGATAATAAAGAAAAGAATAATTCCGGTAAGTATGTCAGCCATGCTCTCGTCGAGACGGAAGCGCGTTGCTATCTCACTTGCACCTCTGTCAAAGAAGACGATGAGGAAAGAAGTAATTATCATAACAAACGGATTGAATTTTGCGAGCCATGACACCATGATCGCAGTGAATCCTCTGCCGCCCGCCGTTTCGCTCGAAATCGTGTGATTCGTGCCGGACACGAGAAGCAATCCCGCAACACCGCACATTGCGCCCGAAAGTGCCATTGTGCGAAGAATTACTTTCTTTACATTGATACCTATATAGCGAGCGGTGTTTTCGCTTTCGCCTACAACGGCGATCTCATATCCGTGCTTTGAATATTTAAGATAAACAAACATGAAAACGGTAAGAGCAAGGACTATAAGGATATTCAGAAGGTATTTCTGTCCGCCTAACGTCGGGAGCCATCCGCCGTTTGAAGCAGAGTTTATGATTCCGACCGCATTGGAACCCTTCGGGTTTTCCCAGAAGCAAACACAGTATGAAACTATCTGCATTGCGACATAGTTCATCATCAGAGTAAAAAGCGTCTCATTTGTATTGAAATACGCCTTAAATACCGCCGGTATAAGTCCCCAAATTGCACCTGCTGCGCAGCTTACAACAGTCATAAGAATGATAAGCAGCACCGGATTCATTGAATTGCCGAACCATATCATGCAGGCTGCCGTAGCGACACCGCCCATGAGAACCTGTCCCTCCGCGCCTATGTTCCAAAACTTCATCTTATACGCGGGAGTGACGGCAAGAGCAATGCAAAGCAGCATTGCGATATTCTGCATCAGCGACCAAATCTTACGGGACGAGCCGAAATTGCCCTTTATCATCGCGGCGTAAACCTCTATGGGGTTAAGATCGGTTATCATAACGATTACAAACGCGCAGACGATAAACGCAAACGCAACAGCAGCGATTCTTATCAGCCAGCCCTTCCACATCGGCATCGCATTGTTTTTTGAAAGCCTTATAAAAGGCTCCGAATGCATATTTTTTTTACTCATTTGCGGCACCTCCGACCGAAGTCATCATAAGACCGATTTCTTCCTTGCTCGCTGTTCTCGCGTCAACGATTCCCGACACCTGACCGCCGCACATGACGAGAATTCTGTCGCACAGTTCCAGAAGAACATCAAGGTCTTCACCTACGAAAATAACGGACGCACCGTTTTCTTTTTGCTCGTTGATAAGATTATAAATCATATACGATGAGTTAATGTCGAGTCCTCTTACGGGATAAGCAACCATGAGAACCTTCGGAGAGGCTGCGATTTCACGCCCGACAAGCACTTTTTGAACATTGCCGCCCGACAACCGCCTGACGGGAGTCTCCGCACCGGGAGTTACCACTTCAAGGTCATGTATTATCTTCTGCGCAAGATCTTTGGGAGCCTTGCGCTGAACGAACATTGAATGACCCTTGCTGTAGCTTCGCAGCATA
>OMRJ01000288.1 GCA_900313475.1 uncultured Eubacteriales bacterium
ACAGCTCCCTTGAGTATACCGTGCGTGTGTGGTGTAAAGCAGAGGACTACTGGACGGTGCATTTCGACCTCCTTAAAAGTGTTAAATATGCGTTCGACGAAAACGGAATATCAATTCCGTATCCGCAGATTGACGTAAGCTCAAAAACCGGATTATAACCGTTAAAAGAAAAGTCAAACGAAACGGAAACGGATTTTCATAAACATACAAGCTATAACTTGTTCATTATTTGTTCATAAAGCTATAACGCTAACGATATTATTGTATTGATTTCGCTAAAATGTTGGAAAACTTATGGTAAAATTGCACAAAAGTAAATGTGAATATTTTGTTAAGGTGATGATTGACTATTTCGGTAAAAAGGTGTATGATTATTTTGTCAGAAACGGATTTTCCTACACAATTCACAAGGAGTGTGCATTTATGAAAAAAACCGCAAAACTTATTTCCGTTCTTTTAGCCGTATTGATGGCTTTCTCCGTTCTTCCGCTTGTCGCTTTTGCCGAGACAACGGAAAATTCTTCCGCAGGATCGGACAGCAGACTTGCAGCGTGGAAAGAAAACTATCAGTTCCTCATCGACACGGTTCTCGATGACACCAACTTTACCAGCTACAATTATGTAGACATTAACAAAAAGGCAATGCAGAATGAAATGAATGCTTACACTGCTTTTGCCCTCTATGACAATGCATGGAGAAATTATGCAACAAAAGAAATAAACGTTGAAAACGCAAAGAAAATACTGCTCGCTCTTATTGACGAGGCACAGTTTGATATCAATGACGGTTATGTCGACGAGTTCGTTAAGGTTCTTGAAGGCGCATCCGATTTTAACGATTTCCTTCAGAAACTCAACAAGTATCTCAAAAACGACACTATCGCAAGCGCGGAGTGGAGCGAAGTTTTCAAATACCTCAACATCGCAATAGACGTTGCAAACGCATATCAGAATTACAGAGATAAGCTTATAGAGGCTTATGCGCGTGTTCTTGCGGTTCGTCAGGCAAACGGCACTTACATTGAGTTCCTCGGCTACATTGCGGATAACGCACAGAACGCAAGCCTTGCCGCCGCGGCAAAATATCTCCGTGATACAATGAACGATACTCTTGAAGATCAGCTTAAGCTCATCGTTGCCGAGATCGCAAAAGACGGCGCAACTGTCGGGGTTAACTATGTTCTTGATATAGCTGTAAATTCCAATGTTTATTCCGCAGCGGTTGTTAAGGTTTACGGCATAGGCAAAAAGGCTGCCGACTTCCTTTGGAACACCTCAGCTATGTATGAGGTTCTCGACTCCCTCAAGTGTGCATATGAGTTCCAGACTCTTGCGGCAGATTGGGCTGAGGCAAAGCTTGACGGCGAAGATGCCGACACGGCGGTTTATGCTTTCGGTATTGCCCTTACCGCCCGCGACATTTCCGAGGATACTTTGTTCGCTCTCAAAAAGGCTGAAAGCGACGGCGTGGTAGGCAAGATCAAGAATAAGCTTTACGGCACGGTTTATAACGATATCGAAGTTAGCAAGGCTTCTCTCGCTCTTATTAAAGACGTAATGTTCGCAAAAGAGCTTGACGGCGCAAAGAAGGTCGTAACAGGTCTTAACATTTTCTGCCCCGTCAATGTTGACATCACCACAAAGCATAACGCAAAGCTTTACACTCTCGCAGACGGTGCCGAAGCTACCGCTGTCAATGAATACGGTGCATTCGCATCCGTTTACTCCGAGTATTCAAAAGAGTACCTCAAGGTTGCTTTCCTTTTCGATGACTACAGAGTTAAGCTCACAGGCACTGCCGAAGGGTATGTTACTCTCAAGATGGATGTTCTCGAAGCAGACGGCACTATCAACGATTGGTCATTTACCGACGTTAAGGTTGACAAGGGCGATACGATGGTATTCGATACAACCGCTGTTGAGGCTCCTTTCTACACCTTTGCAAAGAAGGACGGCGGAATTGAAAAGATAAACTTTAACGATAAGTTTGTTGAGTCCGAGCAGAAAGAGGTTACCGCAAAAGACGTTATCGACGCTACCGTTGACGTAGGCAAAGAGGAAGCTAAATCGTTTGCAGATAAGATTAAGGAATTCTTTAAGAAGCTCTTTGAAAACCTTTTCAAGATATTCAAAAAGAAATAATTAAACCGATACATTAAAAAATGCGGCTCGCTTTTAAGCGGGTCGCTTTTTTTACGATTTTGTGCAGTGTGACGAAATGCTTTTAATCTCACA
This sequence comes from uncultured Eubacteriales bacterium, assembly GCA_900313475.1. Classification (GTDB taxonomy): domain Bacteria; phylum Bacillota; class Clostridia; order Oscillospirales; family Acutalibacteraceae; genus RUG806. The sequence continues at coordinate 2,236 of OMRJ01000288.1, forward strand.
TCGGCTTGTTTAGGCTGACGGGATTCGAACCCATGTCGCCCGTCAGTGCCTTTTTTCGGCACTTTTCGCTCTGGTCTCTTTGATTTTCGCAGGCAAGTCTGCATTTCAAAAAAAAGATAACTAATCAAAAATTTCTGCTGCCGGGTAAAGCTCGGTTTTGTCTGAGCTGATTTTTGCTCAGGCAAGGCAAAGCCCGCAGCGAATACCGACTTATTTGCGAGGTTTCTTATGCGGCATGGGCGAAAACCTGCCTTCAAACCGATGCGTACTCAACTTCTGTCAGTCTATAATTAAACCGTTCAAAAAAAGCTTGAAAAGCCAAAAAAAGTATTGACAAATAAAAAACACAGAGTTATAATACAACCAACCTACAAGGTTAGTGGATAAAAACAAAGGAGACAGCGATGAACAGTTTATATCCGAATTCCGAGCGGCTGTGTATAAGGCGGCATCGGCCGCACGCCGCATAGGCGCACGAAGAAAACGAAGCGGTAAAAAAACCGTTTTTCCGAAAAATGCCGTTCCCGAACGGCGAAAACGGGATTGCCAAAAAACGTTTCGAAAAAAATTGTCGAAAAACGGAAAACGGCAGACACAAAAAAACAGGAAAAGGAAGTAATCATCATGTCAAGAATATATACATCAGCCGATCGGCTTATAGGAAAGACACCTCTGCTTGAACTCACTCATATCGAGAAAAAACTCGGGCTTAAAGCGCACATTCTCGCAAAGCTTGAATATTTCAATCCCGCAGGATCGGTAAAAGACAGAATCGCAAAGGCAATGATAGACGATGCCGAGGCAAAAGGACTTCTCAAAGAAGGCTCTGTTATAATCGAACCCACATCGGGTAATACAGGCATCGGACTATCAAGCGTCGCGGCGGCAAGAGGATACCGTATTATTATTGTTATGCCCGAAACCATGTCGGTCGAGCGCCGTCAGCTTATGAAGGCATACGGCGCGGAGCTTGTGCTTACAGATGGAGCAAATGGCATGAAAGGCGCAATCGCGAAGGCAGAGGAGCTTGCAAAAGAAATACCCGATTCGTTTATTCCGGGTCAGTTTGTTAATGAAGCAAACCCGAAAGCGCATTACAGCACCACCGGTCCCGAAATTTTTGAAGATACCGACGGAAAGGTCGACTATTTCGTTGCAGGTGTGGGAACAGGCGGCACGCTCACCGGTACAGGTAAATTCCTCAAAGAAAAGATTCCCGGAGTCAAGGTCGCGGCGGTAGAGCCTGAAACATCTCCCGTTCTCTCTCAGGGCAAAGCCGGTCCCCATAAGATACAGGGCATAGGCGCAGGTTTTGTTCCCGATGTGCTCGACACAAAGGTGTATGACGAGGTTATTCCCGTTTCAAATGAGAATGCCTTTGCTTACGGTAAGCTTATCGGCAAGACCGAGGGTGTGTTGGTCGGCATTTCTTCGGGCGCAGCTCTTTATGCGGCGGTCGAGCTTGCAAAACGTCCCGAAAATGAGGGTAAAAATATTGTTGTTCTGTTCCCCGATACGGGAGACAGGTATCTTTCGACACCTTTGTTTGCCGACTGATACGGTTTCTCTGTGACCCTCGTTTTAATTCAACGTGAATGTGAACCGCGGATAATATAAAAAGTTAAAATGCCTGATTTGTATTTTTAATCGGGCATTTTTTTAGGCTGACGGGACTTGAACTGTGTCGGCTTTGACAGGTCGGATTTCGACCATGCCGCGTTAAAACCCTTGCAAAAACGTCAAGCATTCGCTTCGTTTTTTGCCTTGCCTGAAAAAAATCAGCTCAGGCAAAACCGCTTTGTAACCGACAGCAGACAAGCTTTGAGCAATTTTTGTTTTTTGAGGCGCAGGCTTGCCGACGCAAGTCAAGGCGAAAAGGGTGAAAGGTGCCGAAAGGGGGCACTGACGGGCGGCATGGGTTCAGGTCCCGTCAGCCTATATAAAGGAGAAATGTTAAATGACGCTTTTTGAGATGCAGCAAGAGATATTACGACTGAAAAAAGAAAAAGACGTATGCATTCTCGCACATTCCTATCAGGCATCGGAAATACTTGAAATTGCGGATTTTTGCGGCGATTCGTTTGCTTTAAGCAAAAAAGCCGCAACGGTCGGAAATAAGACCGTTTTTATGTGCGGTGTTCGTTTCATGGCAGAAACGGTAAAGCTTCTGTCGCCCGAAAAGAGAGTTGTGCTTGTTTCTCCCGATGCCGGATGTCCGATGGCGGAGCAGCTTGACACAGAGCTGTTGGCTGCTCTTAAAAATGCGTATCCCGACTATACCGTTGTCGCATATGTAAACACAACGGCGGAATTGAAGGCGCTATGCGATGTCTGCGTTACGTCTTCGTCGGCAGTCGATGCCGTCCGCAAAATCAAAAATGACAAAATTTTGTTTGTACCCGATTGCAATCTCGGCGATTGGGTGTCAAAACAGATTCCCGAAAAAACGTTTAAGTTTGTCAGCGGCGGCTGCCCGATTCATGCCCGTGTGAGCGAGAACGACGCAAAAGCGGCAAAGGCGGCGCACCCCGGCGCATTGCTGCTCGTCCATCCGGAATGTAAACCGTCGGTGGTCGCACTTGCCGATTATGTCGGCTCGACATCGGGCATAGTCGACTTCGCAAAAAAGAGCGGCGCACGCGAATTTATAATCGGAACCGAAATAAGCATTTCCGAAACGCTTAAGTACGCATGTTCCGATAAAAGGTTTTATCCGCTGTCTAAAAATCTTATTTGTCCGAACATGAAGCTGACAACGCTTCCCGATGTACTCGGCGCGCTTAACGGCGGAGGAGAAGAAATCATGCTTGATGACGTCATCATGAGAAAAGCCCGCGTTTGCATTGACAGAATGCTTGAATCGGAAAAGAAATGAAAAAGAAAGCGCTTATAGCCATGAGCGGCGGCGTGGATTCTTCTGTTGCCGCTTTTTTAATGCAGAAAAACGGCTTCGACTGCGTCGGAGTGACCATGAAGCTGTATGATAATGAAGATGTCGGCATAAGCCGTGTCGGTACCTGCTGTTCACTGGACGATATCGAGGACGCGCGAAGCGTCGCGGTGAAGCTCGGTATTCCTTATTATGTTTTTAATTTTACGGATGAGTTTCACGAAAAGGTGATAGAACGCTTTGTGTCGGCGTATGAGAACGGCATGACACCGAATCCGTGTATCGATTGCAACCGATTTCTGAAATTTCACCGTCTTTATCTCCGCGCAAAGGAGCTTGGCTTTGACTGCATAGCTACGGGGCATTATGCCGCGGTCGAAGAGAAAGACGGTCGGTTTTTTCTGAAGAAGGCTGCCGATGATACAAAAGATCAGAGCTATGTGCTGTATTCTCTGACGCAGGACGAGCTTGCGCATACGGTGTTTCCGCTCGGCGGATTGACAAAGAAGAAAGTGCGTAAAATTGCCGATGAAAACGGTTTTTTGAACGCCGAAAAGCCCGACAGTCAGGATATCTGCTTTGTCCCCGACGGCGACTATGCCGCTGCAATCGAACGTTTTTCGGGAAAAAAGTACATACGCGGGGCATTTGTTGACACGAGCGGTAATACTCTCGGTGAACACCGCGGTATTATTCATTACACCGCAGGCCAGCGGAAAGGTCTTTTGCCTACGCTGCCCGAAAAGATGTATGTCTGCCGCGTGTGTGCCGAAAATAACACAGTCGTGCTCGGTACGGAGAGTGAATTATATTCCGACAATGTTACGGTTTCCGAGTTGAACTGGATATCGGGCGAAGCTCCCGCGAAGCCGTTTTTCTGCACCGTCAGGACACGTTACCGGCAGCGCGAAGCGTCTGCTGCCGTTACACCGCTTTCAAACGGTGATGTTCGCATTTGCTTTGACGAACCGCAGCGCGCAGTCACCCCCGGTCAGGCGGCAGTAATGTATGACGGCGAATATGTTATCGGCGGCGGCACCATAGTAAAAGGCTGACGGCACATGCGGATGTAAACACGCTGTGCGGATACGCGGATACAATCGCAAAATACACATGCAATAAAAAAAAGACGTACACAGCCTTTACAGCGGAATGTGCGTCTTTTTTTATGAAATTTCGCTAAGCCGACGGGATTCGAACTCATGTCGCCCGTCAGTGCTCCTTTTCGGTATTTTTCGCCCTTTTCGTCTTGACTTGCGCCGGCAAGAGTGCACCTCAAAAAACGAAAAGCGCTCAAAAATTGTCTGCTGTCGGGTGCAGAGCAGTTTTGCCTGAGCTGATTTTTGTTCAGGCAAGGCAAAGCCCGCAGCGAATACCTGACGTATTTACAAGGGGTTTAACGCGGCATGAGATAAATCCGACCTGTCAAAACCGACACGGGTTCAAGTCCCGTCAGCCAAAGATTACTCGACCTTTTTTGAATTTGCGTATATTTTGTGCATGCGTTCGTCCGTGAAGTGTTTGTCGAGATATATCTCCACCGAATTTCTCGGAGCTGCACCTGCGTCGCGCCTGTTCATTCGTGTCGCCGCGGCTGCCGACAGCACCGAATCGTATACGAAAAACGCACAGAACAGAATAACGAGCACCGTTCCGACATTTTCGGGAATCATATTGCACAGCTTATCTGTCAGCGGCATCACGGCTTTTACCCATAACACGCCGAGCGCACCCCAAAAGAGGGAATAGAGGAGGCAAACTCTGCCGTTGATGTTGAGCGGCAAATGGCTGTAGTCCCATGCGACGGAACCGAATACGATTTCCTGACCGAGTGAGCATATGTATTCGGCAACCGAACCGACAAGAAACGACACCCAAAAGACCGTGTACCATTTACAGTCGGCAAAGTGATACAGCACGAGCGTAAGCAGCACGCCGCCCATACCGTATGCAACGCTCAACGGACCGTACACAAGCGATTTACGGCTTTCGATATATCCGTTTTTGAAATAACACCATGCGGTTTCCGCAATGAAACCGACTACACAGCAAGCGGCAAATACCGCGACAAGCTTATTGAACCCGATGTTTTTTATTGCAAGACCGTGTTTCAAGGAAGTCACACCCTTTACTGACATTTTACGGGTAAATGATATGACCGTTTGATAAACCTAAAATAAACTCTCGGCGTTAAACGGACGGGATGCGAACCCGTGCCGTCCGTAACCCCGATGTGATGACATCGGAGAGTTTTTATTACAGCTCACTGCCGTCGAAGTAATAGCCCTTTTGCTCGAAAAGCTCAACTGTTTTTACTCCGTCGTGTACGTTGAAAACATATGTGCAGTCACCGGCATAGTACATGTTCTCCGCGCCGAAAATCCCCGTCAGGAAACTTGTGTTGTCGCGGTCGTGCGTGTTGCCGATATATCTGCACTGCGGAATCAGCAGCTTGTTCGCCTTTATGCTTGCGTAAATGTTTTTGTCATCGTTTATAAGGTGATGAGCGCACTGTAAAAATTCCGCGGAAAGAAGCGTCTTTCCGTAGAGGGCAATCAGAGCCTCGCCGTTAGTCTCCTCCGCGTCGCCCAAAAAGATTGCCGTGCAGTCGTCAAACCAGACCTTGAACACGGTTGTTGATTCATTCATTCCGCGGTAAGGCGTGTTAAAGCGAGCACGGTACGAGCACGGGAGAATATCCTCATGCGTTGTGAGAATTTCAATTTGTGCGCCCGGCATTTCGACGGTTTCGCCTGTGTGCGGCTTGAGGTATTTTACGTCGGGATACAAATTCCCGATGCGTTTTTTCATGCGTTCCGTGCATGAATAATCGCTTTTCATAAGAGGCATGGACGGGAAATTAAACATTACACGCTCAAGAGTGAGGTGCTCGTGCTCGCGGCGAAGAAGCTTTACGAATACGTCCATATGGTCGTCGTGATTGTGCGTGCATATCCAGAGAGAAATACAGAGCTTTTCGCTTTTGTCCTGCTTTGTCATGTCGTAGAAACGCTCCATGATTTCGTCGCATGCCTCCTCCGTTGCCTGTTCCGATTCTCCGCCGTCAATGACAATAAGCGAATTGTCACGTAGACGGAAAGCATAGAGCATGCCGCAGTCACAGCTTTTGTGACGTATCATTTTGCCGTATTTAAGCGCAAATTGCATCAGCGAAGTGTCGTTGCGCGTTTCTTTTCTGCTGCTGTTGAAATCCTTAAGTGGAGTGCTGACACAGTCGAAAATAATTCTCGCAGTGCCGAGAGCATCGGTAAAATATGTGTAGATTATTCCTCCGCCGTTTTCAAACTCCGCAAAAATATTGCCGTTAAATTCGCGGTGGAACGTTTCTTTCCGTCCCGTTTTTGCAAGAGCGGACAGAAACGCGCGGAAGGATTGCGCGCCCACGCCCTCAGTGACAAGCATATATGAATCCTCATTGCTGCCGCCGTCGGTTTCAATAGCAAGTCCTGCACCGCAGTTTACGGGTTCACAGATTATTTTTCCCGGAGCATCAACTCCGAGTTCCGTTAAAAATTTTTCAGTGGTCATTTTTTTTCCTTTCGGATGCACAGATCAATGCGGCTTTTTGACAGTGTCGGTTAATCTGCGAGTCCATTCCTTTTCTGTAATATCAGCTGTTGTTTGAGCATTTCTCGGCGTCTATTGCTAAAACAAGCATAACCGCGTGAAGCGCGTCGGACGGATTCGCAACATCAATAGTGTAGGTGTCTGTCCATTTCCACAGCTCCTTTGATACCGTTGCCGCGACCTCATTGTATTGATTGACTACGGAGTAGTCCCAACCGAACCAATTGCCTTCGACATGCCAGCCGTTGAAATCAATGTTGAAACGCGGCTTGAAAAAGGAGAATTCTTTGCGGATACAGCCGAGGTACATATCCTTTTCATAAAGCTCGAATTTCGGCAGAAACGTCAGCACACGCTGTTTTACGGTGCCCAGCTCGTTGCCGTTTGCGTCGAATATTTTCAGCATGTGTCCCCATGAGAGCTGACCTTTGACAACGTATACCGTGTTGCCCGCTTCGTCGTAAATGTCGTAGCTGTCAAACCATGAGAACATGCGCTGCTTAGGCTGACGGGACTTGAACCCGTGTCGGTTTTGACAGGCTGATTTTCGCTCATGCCGCGTTAAAACCCTTGCAAATACGACAAGTATTCGCTGCGGGCTTTGCCTTGCCTGAACAAAAATCAG
>OMRJ01000049.1 GCA_900313475.1 uncultured Eubacteriales bacterium
TTAAATTTACAACTCACTCCTACGGCTCCGCTTCCGATGAAGCAGTAAGCGGTACAGAGGTTGCCGCAATTCTCGGTCAGGATGTCGACGACGTTTTCAAAACACTGGTCACCGTCGGGAAATCAAACGAACACTACGTTTTCGTCGTCCCGGCGGCAAAGGAGCTTGACCTGAAAAAAGCGGCTAAAACCGTCGGCGAAAAGAACATTGAGATGATAAAATCAAAGGAACTTCTCGGACTCACCGGCTACATCCACGGCGGCTGCTCCCCTGTCGGCATGAAAAAAATTTTCAGAACGGTTTTCGATTTAAGCGCAAAAAACCGTGAAAAGATTTTTTTCAGCGGCGGACGAATCGGTCTGCAAATCGAAACATCACCGGGCGAAATCGAAAAAGTTATCCGAATAGAATACGCAGATATCGCAAAATAAAAAATCTCCGCATAAAAAATATGAGTGTTTTGTTTTATGCAAAAAAAAGACTGTGATCGGCAAAGCGGACATTCCGCGCGATTCGCAGTCTTTTACTGATTTATTCAACCGATACGAACTCATACCCCTTATCGGTCACGTTTTTTGCGATAATGTCATCGGATATATCTTTTGTCAATGTGATAACGGCTGTTCCCTTTTCGTGGCTGACATCGGCATTTGATATTCCGTCAACGGATTCAAGTGCTTTTTTTACGGTATTCTCGCAGTGCGGACACATCATTCCTTTTATGTGGACGATACGCACCGCAGAGCCGTTCCCGACTTCGGAAACCGTATCTTCGTCATTAGGGATTACCTCCGAAAAATCGACAGCCGCAGTTCTTCTCTTTTTATCGCGCCGTGTTTCATGAATTTTAAAAAGGTTAAGTCGCAGTGCATTCATACAAACGCAGAAGCTGCTCAGGCTCATCGCTGCCGCACCGAACATCGGCTGCAGTGTCAGTCCGAGAGGAATCAACACGCCTGCGGCAAGAGGAATGCCTATTGTATTGTAGATAAAAGCCCAAAACAGATTTTCGTGAATATTTGTAAGAGTCGCACGGGAAAGTCTTATCGCAGCGGGAACATCGGACAGGCTGCTTTTCATGAGGACAACATCCGCTGCGTCTATCGCTATATCGGAGCCTGCCCCGATCGCTATGCCTATGTCGGCACGAGTAAGCGCCGGGGCGTCGTTTATTCCGTCGCCGACCATAGCAACCTTGCCGAATTTTTGAAATTCTCTTACAACAGCTTCTTTACCGTCAGGCTTAACGTCGGAAATAACGTCAGTAATGCCCACCTGTCTGCCTATTGCTCTTGCGGTTCTCTTGTTGTCGCCGGTCAGCATTACCACGCGAATACCCATATTTTCAAGCTGTTTAACTGCGGCGGCACTGTCCTCTTTTATAACATCCGCAACGGCGATAATCCCGTAAAACTCATCGGAACTTGCAAAAAACAACGGCGTTTTACCGTCCTCCGCAAGTCTGTCGGCTTTTTCAAGCATTTTTTTACTGATTTTTATCTTCTCCGAAACAAGCTTTTGATTACCTCCGAAAACGGCTTTGCCGTTCAGTTTTGCGGTAAGTCCCGCGCCCGGCAAGGCTGTAAAATACTCGGTTTCGGACAGGGGAACATTTTTTTGCATACAGAAGTCCGTAACTGCTTTTGCAAGAGGATGCTCGCTTTTCGCTTCGAGACTGCCGGCAAATTTCAACAGTTCCTCCTCCGTTTTTCCGTCCGAAGGAATTATATCGGTAACGGCAGGGGTTCCGTTTGTAACCGTCCCTGTTTTATCAAGCGCAACAATCTGTATTCTTCCGGTTTCTTCAAGGGATGCCGCCGTCTTAAACAGTATTCCGTTTTTGGCACCGACACCGTTTCCGACCATTACCGCAACCGGTGTGGCAAGTCCGAGCGCACACGGACAGCTTATCACAAGAACCGAAATGCCGCGTTCAAGCGCATACCCGATATCACGGCTGATAAAAAACCATACGGCGGCGGTCACTGCAGCTATTGATATGACAACGGGAACAAACACGCCCGATACCTTATCCGCTGTTTTCGCTATCGGAGCTTTTGTAGCGGCTGCATCGCTGACCGTCTTGATAATCTGCGAAAGAGTTGTATCTTCACCTACGCGTGTTGCCCTGCATTTTATATATCCGGACTGATTCACCGTAGCGGAGCAGACGCTGTCCCCCTCCGCTTTGTCTACGGGAACGCTCTCGCCCGTAAGCGCCGCTTCATTCACTGCGGAGCTTCCCTCGATCACAACGCCGTCTACAGGTATTTTTTCACCGGGACGCACCGCAAAAATATCTCCGATCTTCAGTTCCGCCGCAGGTACGATTATCTCTGCGCCGTCCCTTATAACATTTGCGGTGTCGGGCGCAAGCTCTATAAGTCTTTTCAGTGCGTCGGTGGTTTTTCCCTTTGAGCGCGCCTCAAGCGTTTTTCCGACTGTTATAAGCGTGAGTATCATTGCGGCTGACTCAAAATTGAACTTATCCATAAGCTCCGTTGTTCTTGCGCTGTCCCCTCGCATCACGGAATCCGTCATCATAAACAAAACAATTAAGCTGTAAACAAAAGCAGCAGACGAGCCGAGTGCAACGAGCGTGTCCATATTCGGGGCACGGTTCACAAGCGCCTTAAATCCGCTCGTGAAAAACTTGCGGTTGATAAAAATTATCACAATACAAAGCAAGAGCTGCACAAGCCCCATCGCGAGATGGTTGCCGTTCATAAAAGACGGGAGCGGAAAATTCCACATCATATGTCCCATGGAAAAATACATCAGCACAAGCAGGAATGCAACCGATGTTATAAGACGTTTTTTCAAAGCGGGTGTCTCTTTATCCGTGAGCGCGTTTTTTTCATCCGCCTCATTCCTGCTTTTTCCGTCTTTTACACTTGCGCCGTATCCCGCTTTTTCAACTGCGGCAATAATATCCGCATCCGATGCAGTCCCTTCGACCCCCATTGAATTGGTGAGGAGACTTACGGAGCACGCCGTAACACCGTCGATGCCGCCGACGGCTTTTTCAATGCGCGCGCTGCATGCGGCGCAGCTCATGCCTGTAACATTAAATTGCTTCATCTCTTTCGCCTGCCTTGATTAGCGTCAGCTAACCGTATATTCTTCATATTGCCCGCGCTTGACTTACAAATAAAGCACAGGCATATTTTTTACTCTTATGTTTTGAGTATACCATATCGGCAAAAAAATTCAATAGTCAATATCGGCGAAAAAAGCATACTTTTTATAAACGCGGCAGGTTGGTTAGTTGTCATCTGAACAAAATCTCGAAAATTATGGCATACCACTCTCTCACAAGGTATGTCGGTAAAAGCCAACCGGCCGTCTTCGCCGAAACAGCGGAAAAACCGAGTCCTAGCTCCTTTGCAACAAGTCCCGCGCGGTATTCGTGAAATTCATTTGTTACAACGGCAATGTCTTTTTTTAAACCGTTCCTCTTGATTATTTCATGTGACATTTCAAGATTTTCTTTTGTGGACGTCGATTTATCCTCCGGATAAAGCCTGTCGGGCGATATTCCGTACGCAACAAGCGCTTCAAACATACACCTTGCTTCGCTTATTTCTTCGTCCTCACCCTGTCCGCCTGAAAGCACGCAATCTGCTTCCGGATTTTCCGACAGAAATTCATACGCGGCATCAATTCTTTCACGCAGCATGAGCGACGGCGTGGTGCCGTTGACCTTACATCCCAGAACAACAAGAGTAACATCCGAGTTTTTTGGTTTGTCGCAAATCGCACCGACAATACACGATGTCTCCACCGTCACTGTTATCGCTGCAAAAAGAACAACGGCGCCTATAATATATGCGACGGTTTTACCTGCCTTTGTATTAACGAAATTTATAACGGCAGGGTCAAACTTTTTACGAAATATTCCGCTTAAAAACAGCAGTCCGAAAAAAGCAAGCCCCGTTACGGTACCTATATTAAAAATTCCTCCGAATATCGGAATAATAAAAGTTACGCAACCCGCCGCGCCGATAATTGCCCGTACCATAAAATATCCACCGTCCTTTTTGTTAGGCTGACGGGATTCGAACCCATGCCGCCCGTCAGTGCCCCTTTTCGGCACTTTTCGCCCTTTTCGTCTTGACTTGCGCCGGCAA
>OMRJ01000056.1 GCA_900313475.1 uncultured Eubacteriales bacterium
GCAGATCATATGGGTATGCTCGCCACCGTTATGAACTCGCTCGCACTTCAGGAAGCACTGATACAACTCGGCAACGACGCAGTCGTTATGACGGCGCTTGATATCCAGAGAGTAGCCGTTCCTTTCAATAAAGACGAAGCCGTTCGTTTAATGGAAAGCGGAAGAACGGTTATTTTCGGGTGCGGGACGGGAAGTCCTTTTTTCAGCACAGATTCCGGCGCTGCGCTGCGAGCAGCCGAAATAGGCGCGGATATATTTTTTAAAGCCACAAATGTTGACGGTGTATTTGACAAGGATCCTAACAAATTTGATGACGCAGTCAAATTCGAAACCGTAACACATGACAAGCTTCTTGAAATGCACCTCGGCGTTATGGATAACACCGCTGCGGCACTTGCACAGAACAGTAACATGCCTGTTCTTGTTTTTAATCTCAACGACCCGAAAAATATCAAAAAAGCTGTTCTCGGTGAAAAAATCGGAACAATCGTAAAAATATAACGAAAAAACGGAGGCACTTACAATGAAGGAATTATTTGATGCTACAACCGAAAAAATGAACAAAACCATTGCGTCGCTTAAATATGATTACGGTGCGATTCGCGCGGGCAGAGCCAGCGCCGCCGTTCTTGAGCCTATAAAGGTCGACTATTGGGGTGTGCCCACTCCTATAAACCAAATGGCTGCAATAAACATAACCGAAGCACGCATTCTCACGATTCAGCCATGGGACAAAAGCTCGCTCAAACTTATCGAAAAAGCTATCCTGGCGTCCGATATCGGAATAAATCCGCAAAACGACGGAACAGTTATCCGCCTTTCCTTCCCTCCCCTTACGGAAGAGAGAAGAAAACAGCTTGTAAAAGACGTTAAAAGTCTTGCAGAAAACGCAAAAATTGCCATTCGCAACATCAGACGCGATTCCATTGAAAAGCTTAAGGCAATGAAAAAAGCCAATGAGATAACAGAAGACGATCAGAAAAACGGCGAAACAAAGATACAGAAGATAACCGATGATTTTGTTAAACAGGTAGATGGAGTTGCAGGCGAAAAAGAAGCCGAAATAATGGAAATTTAAAATGGAAAGATCTGATTTTTCCGTCCTTCCGACACACGTCGGAGTAATTATGGACGGCAACGGAAGATGGGCAAAAAAGCGCGGACTAAGCCGCTCGGAAGGACATATAGAGGGAGCAAAAACTTTCCGCAGGATAGGCGAATATGCGGGTGACCTCGGAATAAAAAATATCTCTTTTTATGCCTTTTCCACAGAAAACTGGGCACGTCCGCAAAATGAAGTCAACGCAATTATGCAGCTTTTTTACGATTATCTCGAAGAAGCGCGCGAAAGGCTTGACGAGAACAAAGAAAAAGGCATACGACTCCGCTTCCTCGGCGACAGAACAGTTCTTTCTCCGGAGCTGCAATATATGATGGACTATATTGAGGACGAAACAAAAGAAATGACAAAAATCAACCTCAATATTGCCGTTAACTACGGCGGCAGGCAGGAAATTCTTCACAGCGTAAAGAAAATAGCGCAACGGGTTAAAAACGGAGAGCTTTTACCCGAGGAGATTTCTCTTGACGATATTCAAAACGGGCTTTATACACTCGAACAGCCTCCTGTCGATCTTATCATAAGACCGAGCGGGGAGCAACGCCTGTCAAACTTTCTTTTGTGGCAGTCCGCATATGCGGAATTTTGGTATTCCGATGTATTATGGCCCGATTTCACGGAGAAGGATTTTGACGAAGCGCTTAAGGCATATGAAAAAAGAAATCGCAGATTCGGCGGAATATAGCGGATGCAGGCTGCTTGACAGACTTGCAGCCGAAAGCAAGGACCAATGCTCACACGGGCTGTAACGCATCGGTCCTTTCCCCTTTTTTACAAGATCGTTCAAAGAAAGGACAGACTGATGAAAAAGCGTCTTTTAACAGCAGCAATCGGCATCACTTTAGCCGTTGCCTGGCTTTTTACAATGTACACTCCGATTTATTCGGCGGTAATGAGCATTATTTCAATGATAGCAACATATGAAATGCTTAAGGTATATGAAATAAAAAATATTGTTTTCAAAATTTTATGCTTGGCAAGTTCTGCGTGCGTAGTACTGTATGCCGACTATAAGAGCAAACTGAATCTTTCACTGTTTCCGGTTATCACGGCATTCGTTCTGCTCTGTCTGATTATAATGGTGATTGATCACAAGAAACTGCCGTTTCAAAATGTTGTCTGCGCAATGTTTTCGGCAACGCTCATACCCGCATCACTCTCATGCGCAGTGCTGTTCCGTGACATTTATCTGCTTGACGGAAAAGATTTTACAAAAAGCGACGGAGTTTTCTTTATCCTTCTCGCTTTCTTATGCTCGTGGTTAACCGACGGGTTTGCACTTTTTACAGGCATGGCGTTCGGCAAACACAAACTTGCCCCGGAAATCAGTCCGAAAAAAACAGTCGAGGGAGCAATCGGCGGAGTCGTCGGAAACACTCTTTTCTGCATAGGGTTGTATTACACATTTAAGGCAAAATTTAACCTTTCGCCTACAATTAAACTGTGGGAGATCGTTATCTGCGCATTTTCACTGTCATGTATAAGTATTTTCGGTGATCTTGCGGCATCAACGATCAAGAGAAGCCACGGTATAAAGGATTTCGGCAATATTCTGCCGGGACACGGCGGCATAATGGACAGATTTGATTCTTCACTGTTTGTTTTTCCGTCACTCTATGCACTTCTCGTTGTTATTTATCATATTTAAAACAAAAACGGTGATAATACTATGAAAAAAAAGATTGCACTGTTAGGCTCCACCGGTTCAATAGGCGTCCAGTCGCTTGATGTCTGCAAAAAAGCCGGATACGAAGTAACGGCACTGACGGCAAACACCGATGTAAAAAAAATTGAGGAACAGACGCGCATGTTTCATCCGAAAAAGGTCGCAATGGCCGACGAAAAAGCCGCGTCGGAGCTGAAAATACGCCTTGCGGACACAGATACTCTTGTTCTCGGCGGCACCGACGGAGTTTGCGAATGCGCAGCCGAAACCGACGCAGACATTGTGATTGACGCCGTTGTCGGACTTGCGGGACTTCGTCCCGCTCTTGCCGCTGTATGTGCAAAAAAAACGCTTGCTCTCGCAAATAAAGAGGCGCTCGTTGCGGGCGGAAATCTTGTGCTGAAAGCAGCAAAGGAAAACGGTGTACGCATTTTACCCGTAGACTCCGAGCACTCCGCGATTTTTCAGTGTCTTGAGGGAAAACCGACCAACACGGCGCTTAAAAAACTGATATTGACCGCATCCGGCGGTCCGTTCTTCGGAAAAACAAGAGACGAACTGTCAACTGTCACAGCCGCCGACGCGCTTAAACATCCCACATGGAAAATGGGCGCGAAAATTACCGTTGATTCCGCTTCAATGTTCAACAAAGGGCTGGAACTGATTGAAGCTCATTTTCTTTTCGGCGCTGCTCCCGAAAAGATTGACATTCTCGTCCACAGAGAGAGCATTATTCATTCAATGGTCGAATATGACGACAACTCGGTGATCGCGCAGCTCGGCGTTTCGGATATGCGTATTCCGATCCAGTACGCGCTGACGTACCCGGAGCGGTTCCCCTCCCCCGCGGCGGAACCGGATTTTCC
>OMRJ01000045.1 GCA_900313475.1 uncultured Eubacteriales bacterium
ACCGGTATAGGTCACACCGATGCTTTTTTCGGTAAAGGAAAACACCGAAACGGTGTCGCCGACAGAGCCGTGAAGCTCCGTTTTACCGTTTGTGACAGCCGTCACTTCATATCCGTCTCCGAACAGCGAGCAGTGTATTCCGTCGCGTGACAGCGACGCGCACAGGGCATAATTTGCTGCCGAGTGGTCGGGACGTCCGCCCATGCCGCCGTAGATAAAAAACGAATTGCAGCCTGCCTTCTGACCGGCTTCGACCGCTGCGAACGTGTCGGTCACATCCTTTTCGACAGGCAGCAGAACAACGTTGCCCGCATCGGGAACAGAACCGAGAGAATCAAAGTCGCCTAAAACCATATCGGGCGAAATGCCGTATTCTTCACACTTTTTCAGTCCCGCGTCGGCGGCTATAACAAGTGCGCCCTCGGGAATGAACGGCGGAAAAGAATCGTATTTTCCCGCACCGAAAATGACGCAGTGCCTCAGTTTTTCCATGTGCTTATCACTCCGTAGATGTCGGTCGGAGAGGCGGCAAGCGCCGTTGCTCCGCATTTTTCCAGTTCTCCGTCTTCCGCAAAGCCGTAAAGCGCGCCGAGCGAATCGACATGCGCTTCGTTTGCCGCGTTTATGTCGAATTTTGTGTCGCCTATCATCAGCACCTCCGATTTATCCGCGCCGAAATGCGCAACCGCATTTTCGATAAGCGAGCGTTTATCGGAGTCGTGTGCGGCGAATCCCGGACACGAAAAGAACTCAAACAGCGCGTAAATGCCGAGCTTGTCCGCTATTTTTTCTACAAACTCAAGCGGCTTCGACGAACAGACGGCAAGTGTGCAGCCGTCGTTTTTAAGCTTGACAAGTGTTTCCGTTATTCCGTCGTAGAGACGTGTTTCAAGATAGCCGACGGGAGCATAGCGCTCTCTGTAAAGCTCCACGAACCGTGCGGCTTTTGCTTCATCCCTTTCGCAGTAGTTGCAAAAACTGTCAAAAAGAGACGGACCTATAAATTTGCGGAGCGTGTTTTTATCGGGGACGGGCACGCCCATTTTGTCGAGTGCATAACGTATACAGTTGCATATGCCCTCGGAATTGTCGATGACGGTTCCGTCAAAATCAAAAAGGAGATATTTTTTGTCCATTTCAAGAGTCCTTTTACTCGGAAAATGCGCCGTCGTATGCGGCGATGATTCGTTCGTGAACTTCTTCTACAGAACCGGAGGCGTCCACGAAAACAACATTTTCTCTTTCTTTTATTTCATCGAAAACCTTTTCAAAAAGGGATTTCGTGCGCGACAGCGCCTCGGCGTTTTCATATATCTCGATAGCGTCGGCGGGGCGGTTTGCATTGATCCTTTTTAAGCATTCATCTACACCCATGGTGAGGAAAATAACAAGATCGGGACGCCGCACAAGCGGACACGAATAGTGGATATCCATTGTCCATTTGAGATCCGTTTCGCTGCCCTGATAGGCGAAGGTCGAATAATAATATCTGTCCGATATCACGGTAAGACCGTTTTTGAGCGAATCGCCGATGCCGCCCTCGGCACAGTTATGCTGTATTCTGTCCGCAAGGAACAGTGCCGCGGTGCTCCAAGGCGACGACGGAACCTCGCCCGACAGCACGCGTCTTAAAAGCTTTCCCGACGGCAGGTCGGTCGGCTCTGCGGTCGTTACCGTTTTTTTGCCGCGTGATTCAAGCGTCTTTGCCAAAAGACCTATCTGCGTGGTTTTACCGGTTCCGTCAAGTCCTTCGATTACAATAAATTCAGCCATTTGTTATCTCCCGCAGTTCATTCGAAAGTGTGCCGAGCTGCTCCATCGTAAGCGACTCGGCACGAACCGCCGACGGAAGCTTTGCCGCCGTCAGCGCTTCGTTTATATCGTTCTTTGAAATTCCGAGCATTGAAGAAAGTCCGTTTGCCGCCGTTTTTCTGCGCTGTGAGAACGCAGCCTTTACAACCTTGAAGAAAAACTCCTCGTCCGCGACCTCTATCGGCGGCTTTTTTCTGACGGTAAGCTTTATGACCTCGCTGTCAACATTCGGCGAGGGCATGAAAGAGTCGCGCTTAACATAAAAAAGGTGCTCCGCCTCCGCGTAGTAGTTTACCGCGACGGTTATTGCGCCCGCACTGCGTGAGCCGACGGGAGCACAAAGCCTTTCGGCGGCTTCCTTCTGCACCATTACGGTGATGCTTTCTATCGGCAGCCGGCTTTCGAGCAGATACATTATGACCGGGGATGTGATGTAGTAGGGGAGATTCGCGCAAACGAAAACGCGCATTCCCGGAAAATGCTCCGAAATGAGGGCGTTCAGGTCGGTTTTAAGCACATCGGCGTTTATTACCTCTGTGTTTCGGCAGTCGGTGAGCGTTTCTGCAAGCACGGGGATAAGACGCGTGTCAAGCTCGACCGACACGGTCTTTTTTGTCCGTTTCGCAAGCTCCGCCGTGAGAACGCCTATTCCGGGTCCTATCTCTATTACGCCGTCCTCCGCCCCGGCGCCGCAAGCCTCCGCCATTTGCGGGCATACGGTCGGGTCGGTTAGAAAGTTCTGTCCGAGCGCCTTTGAAAAGGTGAAGCCGTGGCGTTTGAGCAGTCTTTTTATGTAGTTTATATCGGTTAATTCCATTTGGTTCTCCGATTGCTTTTATTATTTTACCGCGGTGACGCTTTTGTATGTTTTATATGCCGCGTTCCATGCATTCGTATTTTCGGGGACGTATTTTTTCAGACTTTCGCTGCCGGCGATTATTTTTCTCGCTTCGGCGACATCCGCTATTTCACCGCACCCGATGAACTGTATCGCGACATTACCCATGACGGTCGCTTCGATCGGACCCGCAAAAACGGGCACGCCGCATGATTCCGCCGTCATTCCGCACAGCAGAGTGTCTTTTGTTCCTCCGCCGACAACATTGATATGACCGTATTTTTTACCCGTACATTCTTCGATGCCCTCAAATACCGCGCGGTATTTCATTGCAAGGCTCTCATATATACATCTGACCGTTTCGCCAACGGTCACGGGGACGTACTGTCCCGTGCGGCGGCAATAGTCCGCAATGCGTGTCGGCAGATCGCCGGGAATGCCGAATTCGGACGAGTCGGGGTCGATAAAGCAGGCAAAAGGTTTTTCTCCGAGCGCGGCTTTTTCAAGCTCTGCATAAGAAAACTCTTTGCCCTCGCGCATCCACTGACGGCGGCTCTCCTGAATGAGCCACAGTCCGCATATGTTTTTCAAAAATGCGGTTGAATAGCCGTAGCCGCCCTCGTTTGTGACGTTGAAGGCATATGACCTCTCGTTTACTATCGGTGCGTCCGTTTCGGTGCCGAAAAGCGACCATGTGCCGGAGCTTATAAAAGCGAAGTCCTTTTCTTCCGAAGGCACTGCCGTTATTGCCGACTGCGTGTCATGTCCGCACACCGCGGTGACGGGCACTTTATCAAGTCCCAGTTCTTCGCAGATATCATCGCTCAAATATCCCGTTACGGAGCCGGCGGGGACAATCCTTTCGAATATGCGCCGCGGCAGACCGAGCTTTTCGAGCATTGTGCCGCTCCACTCGCGTGTGTTTATGTCCACAAGCTGTGAAGTCGTTGCTATTGAATATTCGCTCACCTTGTTTCCTGTCAGGAAATAGGCAAAAAGGTCGGGCATAAACAGCAGGCTTTCTGCGCGTTCCAGCAGCTCCGGACGGTTCTTTTTTATGCTCAAAAGCTGAAACGCCGTGTTGAAGTCCATAAACTGAATGCCGGTAAGACCGTACATTTCCTGCTTGCTTATCAGCTTTGCCGCCTCGTCCGCCATGCCGGAATTCCGTTTGTCGCGATAGTGAACGGGGTTTTCGAGCAGCACGCCGTTTTTGTCGAGCAGACCGAAATCGACGCCCCATGTGTCGATGCCGATGCTGTCAAAGCCGCCCTCGCGCTTCGCTTTGAGAAGTCCCTGCTTTATCTCGTGGAAAAGGCGCAGCACATCCCAGTAAAACGTTCCGTTTACGGTTACGGGGTCGTTTGAAAAGCGGTGGATCTCTTTGAGCGTAATTCTTCCGTTTTCAAGCGTGCCGAGGATCGATCTGCCGCTTGAAGCGCCGAAATCAAAGGCTAAAACACGTTTTGACATTTCTTTTTCTCCTCTGCGGGTGTTTACTTTACCACGCCTTTTTTGAGTATGATGTTGGCATACAGCGCACTTTCGCTTGTTGCTATAACGGCATATGCGTCGCGCGTTCTCTCATAGAACTTAAAGCGCTCGATTTGTGAAATGTTTGTTTCGCCGTTGTTTTCCGTGATGATTTTTTCATATTTTGCCCAGATTTCAGGTGTGGTATCGCCCTGTGTCGTCGCCATGAGCATTGCGGGGCTTTCGACATATGTGTCGAGCGGAATGAGCTTTAACACGGCATCGAGGATTTCGGGAACGCCGTGGCCGTCCATCCTGATGAGACGCTTGGCATTCGATGCGGCGGGGAAGTTGCCGTCGCCGATGACTATTTCGTCGCCGTGTCCCATTTCGCAGAGAATTTTGAGAAGCTCGGGGGATATGATAGGGGGAATGTTTTTAAGCATGTCGGTTATCCTTTCTTTGTCAAAAAGTTAAATATTCGGCATCAGTCCTCCGGCGGGATACCGTCGGTGTACTGTGAATTGTAAAGAAGTGCATAGAATCCGTTTGCTTTGAGAAGCTCGTCGTGCGTGCCCTGTTCCACTATTGCGCCTTTTTTCATAACAAGAATGTTATCGGCGTTCTTTATCGTGGACAGGCGGTGTGCGATGACAAAGCTTGTCCTGCCCTCCATAAGCTTATTCATTGCCTGCTGGATGAGCTGCTCCGTCTTCGTGTCGACGGAGGAGGTAGCCTCGTCGAGAATAAGCACCTTCGGGTCGGCGGCAATTGCGCGGGCAATGGTGAGCAGCTGGCGCTGTCCCTGTGATATATTCGAGCCTTCCTCCGTCAAAACGGTGTCGAAGCCTTTCGGAAGACTCATGATATAGTCGTATATCTGTGCTGTTTTTGCCGCGTTGATAACATCCTCGTCGGTCGCGTTTTCATTGCCGTATCTGATATTTTCCGTAACAGTGCCCTTGAAAAGCCATGTGTCCTGAAGCACCATTCCGAAGTTTGAACGCAGTTTATTACGGCTCATCGTGTAGATATCGGTGCCGTCGAGGTAAATATGACCGGAGTTTACGTCATAAAAACGCATCAGAAGATTTACTATTGTGGTTTTTCCCGCGCCGGTGGGGCCCACAATCGCAGTAACGGAACCTGCGGGAGCGGAGATGTTTAAGCCGTCGATGAGCGGTCTGTCCTCAACGTATCTGAAAGAAACGTCCTTAAATTCTATTCTGCCGCAGTCGGTTTTCGCATTCTCGGCGGTTGTTGCGTCCGGCTCCTCCTCCGGCTCATCGAGCAGCGCGAACACTCTTTCCGCCGACGCAAGCGAGGACTGTATTTTGTTGATTATCGACGATATGTTAACTATCGGAGACGAGAACGACGACGAATATGAGAGGAACTTGGAGATGTCGCCGAGCTTGAAGGTGCCGGGAAGACTTCCGTTTGCGGTGCCGAGGACGAAATAACCGCCGAGCAGGCAGAGCGAAATATAGCTCAGGTTTTTGAAAAGCGTGAGTACGGGACTTAAAATGCCCGAAATCATGTTTGCCGTGAACGAGGTTTTTCCGAGACGTTCGGTGATGTCCCTGAATTCCTCCACCGACTTATGCTCGTGACCGAATATGCGAACTATCGTGTGTCCCGCATACATTTCCTCAATGTGACCGTTCATGTCGCCCATTGTGTCCCAATATCTCTTGAACCACTTTTTGGATATCTTCGACACCTTGTAAGAAATCGTACCCGTAAACGGCACAAGGCATATTGCGACGAGCGTCATCAGAATATTACCGGTTCGCAGCATCATAACGAGAGAGCCGATGACCTGTATAATGCCCGTCATTACGGTGAGGATGCTGCTTTGCAGGCTTGAACTGACGTTTTCGATATCGTTTATTATTTTCGATATTACCTGCCCTTTTGTCTGTTTGTCGAAGTAGCTCAACGGCAGGCGTGACAGCTTTGCGTTCAGTCTTTCGCGGAGAGAGCAGACGAGCTTCTGCGATACTCCCGCGGAGAAAAACTCCTGCAAAAATGTGAATATGCTCGCAACACCGTACACAACGGCAAGCCGGTAAACTGTCGGCATGCAGCTGTCGAACACTATTTCCCTGCCGCTGAGTCTGCCGGTTATAAGATCCTGCAGTGCGTTGATAAGCTCACCGAGGTATTCCGGTGAGATAACGTTGCACAGCGACGAGGCGCTTGCCGACAGCACGATTATCGCCATAGGTATCGCGTGCGGTTTTATAAGACTTAAAAATCTGATGAGCGTGCTTTTTGCGTTTTCCGGCTTCGCCTCGTTTGAGTTCTCCTTGCGGTAAGCGGCGTATTTGCTCTCGTAGGCGGAGTCGGGAATGTCATTTTTAATTTTTTTACTCATCTTCTTCCGCCTCCTTTACCGCTTCCTCCGACATCTGTGTTGCAACGATTTCTCTGTATATATCACATGTGCGGATAAGCTCCTTATGTGTACCCTGTCCCACGGCAACGCCGTTTTCGAGGACTATTATTCTGTCGGCGTTTATGACGGTGCCCACACGCTGTGCCACTATGATAAGGTTTGTATCGGTGAGGTTGTCGCGCAGCGAAGCGCGAAGACGTGCGTCGGTCGCGAGGTCGAGCGCCGAAAAAGAGTCGTCGAAAAGTATTATTTCCGCACCCTTGACGATTGCCCTCGCTATAGCGAGACGCTGTTTCTGACCGCCCGAAAAGTTTTTGCCCGCCTGTGAAACAAAGCTGTTTATTCCGTCGGGCATGGCAGCGACAAAGCTCTTTGCCTGCGCGATTTCAAGCGCGTGCCATATTTCCTCATCGGTGGCGTCGGGCTTGCCGTATCTTATATTGTCGGCTATGGTGCCGCTGAACAGATAAGCCTGCTGCGGGACAACCGCGATGCGCTTTTGAAGCTCCGCCTCGCCTATGTCCTTAACGTTGACGCCCGCGACGAGCACTTCGCCGTCGGTAACGTCATAAAGGCGCGGAATGAGGTTCATAAGCGTTGTTTTGCCGGAACCCGTAATGCCTATAATCGCGGTCGTTTCGCCCGGAACGGAGGAGAATGAAATGTCGTGAAGCTCAAATGCCTGTTTCTTCGGTTTGTCCTCACCGTTCGGCGCCGGGGGGGCGCTCTCTGCGGTTTGTCCGGCGGCGGAAGAACCGTTCTTTTTCGGTTCGGATTTTTTCGGAGCAAAGCGCTTTTTCTTCTTTTTCTCCGGGAGGGGCTTGTATTTGAAGCTGACGTTTCTGAACTCCACCTTGCCGGCATTTTTGACAGCGGGAACAACGGGGTGCTCAGGCTCCTTGATGTCCGAAACGGCGTCCATTATTTCCTGTATTCTCTTGCCCGAAATCGATGCTCGCGGTATTGAAATGACAAGTCCGACAACGGAGGTTATCGAGCTTAAAACAAGCGAGAAATATGTGATGAACTGATACATGTTCGGAATGGTGGCGTTTATCGCCTCGTAGTCGACGGCAGGGTCGAGCTTGTTCGCGTCGCTTACACACCAAAACACGATGGCGCACAGAAAAACGTACATCGCGGCTGTCAGAAACGGCATGACCGCCGCCATTATGCGTGCGGCTTTGAGTGAAATGTCGGTCAGTGTCTTGTTTGTTTCGGCAAAGCGTCTGTCTTCATATTCGGTGCGGTTGAACGCGCGGATTACTCTTATTCCGCTGATTTTTTCGCGCATTATCTGGTTCATTTTGTCGACAAGCTTTTGAATTTTCGAGTATATCGGTATTACAATCGCGATAAGAACAACGGCGAAGACTGCCAGTACGGGAACGCACCACAGCACTTTTTTGGTAAGCTCCGCATTTGTTGTGATAATCATGTAAAGTCCGCCGATGAGCATTATAGGCAGCGGCACAAGTGATTTTAACGTTCCGAGCACGACGTCATGCACCTGGCGGACATCGTTTGTTGTCCGCGTTACAAGCGATGCCACGCCTATTTTGTCGATATCGCTCTGCGACAGGCGGCTTACCTTTTCAAATATGTATGTACGCATCGAAATGGCGTAGCCGACAGACGTTTTTGTCGAAAAATATGTGTTAAGAATTGATGTTATAATTGCGGCTGCCGAAAAACCGAGCATAATAAGCGCGATCTGTACAATTTTGTTCATATCGCCCTTGAGCACACCCTCCGACAGCATGTCGCGCGTGTAGATAGGCAGCAGAAGCTGCATTACCGTGTTTACGGTCGCAAAAATTATCGACATGACAAGCGTCGGGACATGCGGCTTGAGCAGACTCAAAACTTTTTTCATTTCACTACTCCCTCTGTGATTGCTGACGGAAAATATATAATCACTTTATAATATCACGGCTGCCGAAAAAAAACAATAGCGAAAAATTCAGTTTTCAAAAAGCTCGGAATGTTGTCGTACAAATTAAATTTGTGAAAATCCTTTTAAACCGGGCGTGTGGCATTCATTGGTTTTATCGACGAAAATCGCGTAAAAAACACGTGCTTTTCGGTATTGCGTTTGTGCATTCTTACAAAAATAAAAATTAACGTCATCACTCTTGCTTTTTCATAACGTTAGGAAGTATAATAGTTCCTACTTAAAAATATAATTAAAGGCGAAAACAAATATGGTATTTTCGGGACTTGTGTTTTTGCTGGCGTTCCTGCCCGCAAATCTGATTCTTTATTTTTCGGCAAAGACAATAAAAACGCGAAATATAATTCTTCTTGTCTTCTCTCTTGTGTTCTACGCATGGGGGGAGCCTGTTTATGTACTTTTGCTTGCTGCCATGTCATGGTTTTGCTGGTTCTTTTCGCGTATGATAGACAGAGCCGAAACCGACGGAAAAAAACGCGCCGCGATGATTGCCGCATCCGTTGTCTGCATCGGCGCGATAGGCTACTTTAAATATATCGGCTTTATAATCGAAAATATAAACGGCATCGCAGGGCGTGAGCTTATTGCAGTGCCGCATATTGCGCTTCCGATAGGAATATCTTTCTATACGTTTCAGCTTCTCACGTATGTTGTGGATGTTTACCGCGGAGAAGTGCCTGCGCAGAAGTCTTTTTGGAAAGTTTTGCTCTATGCCGGTCTTTTCCACCAGTGTGTGGCGGGTCCCATTGTGCGCTACGGCGATGTCGAGAACGAGCTTACGGAGCGCACGGGCAATATCGACGACATCAGCACGGGTGTCGGCAGATTCTGTTTCGGCCTTGCCAAGAAAGCCGTGCTCGCAAATGCGTGCGGCGCGGTTGTGGATGCGCTTCTCATAACCGATGCCGATATCGGGGACGGCGCGATGCTTGCCGCGAACATTTCGGCGCTTGAGGGACGTTCCGCTCTGACACTGTGGATGGGGATGGCATTTTACATGCTTCAGATATACCTTGATTTTTCTGCGTATTCCGACATGGCTATCGGAATGGGACTTATCTGCGGATTCCATTACAAAGAAAATTTCAATTACCCCTATGTCTCGCACTCCGTCACCGAGTTTTGGCGCCGCTGGCATATGTCACTCGGCACATTCTTCCGTGACTATGTCTACATCCCGCTCGGCGGAAACAGAAAGGGCAAGGCGCGTCAGATATTCAACATGTTTGTTGTTTGGGCGCTCACGGGTCTGTGGCACGGCGCAAGCTGGAACTTTGTGCTGTGGGGACTTTATTTCTTCGTGCTGCTCGTCATCGAAAAGCTGTTCCTCGGCAGGTTCTTTGACGCGCACAGAGGAATAGGCAGGTTCTGCACTTTGGCTGCCGTTTATTTCGGATGGATATTTTTCAAATTTACGGATATGTCGCTTATCGGTACCGTTCTCAAAGGAATGTTCTGTCTTAACGGCAACCCGATTTCGACATACGAAGCGCGTTCCTTTGCGCTCGGCTATGTTCTGTTCTTCATAATCGCCGTTTTGGCTTGCACTCCGCTTGCCAAGAACATCGGCATACAGCTCAAAAAAAGAGCGGCGGTGTCTGTCGCGGCAAATGCCGTCAGCACTGTGTCCGCAGTGATTATGCCCGCTTTTATGTTCGTGCTTTCATGCCTTTCGCTTGTCGGCGATTCCTATAACCCTTTCCTTTACTTCCAGTTTTAATATATTTTTTTCGGTCGGAGACAGTGAAAATGAAAAACAAATCAAACAGTACAAAAAACAAAGTCATTCGCATTGCCGTTACGGGGACGGTTGTTCTCACCATGACTTTTGCGGCATTTATTCTGCCGCTTCGTCCGAAGGTGAGCGAAGCCGAAAAGCGTGAGCTTGCGAAATTTCCGGAGTTCAGCGTTACGGCGCTTTTGAGCGGAACGTATTTTTCGGATATCGCGTCATGGTTTTCGGATACCGTGCCGTTCAGAGATACTCTTGTTGCGATAAACTCGAAATTTCAGCATATTCTCGGCACGGCAACAGTGCTTAAGGGGTTCAACGAAGCGAAGCGCGGGGACGATATTCCCGATGTTCCGAATACATCATCCGATTTGCCGACTTCCGACGGAACATCGGAGGTGCAGACGGATTCTCCCGCCGGCATTCCGTCCGAGATTACATCTGCGCCCGAAACGCAGCCGCAGGGTGAATACGCGGGGCTTGTGCAGAAGTTTGACTCGATTCTCGTTGCGGGCAATTCCGGGTACGAATACTATAATTTCAATCAGGCGGCTTCCGATGCCTATGTTGCGGCTGTCAACGCCGCGGGAAACAGACTGAACGGCAGGGCGAAGGTCTACAGCATGATAATTCCTACCTCCATAGATATCACGCTCGACGAACGCGTCCGTAAAAAGGTCAACGTCTCCGACCAGAAAAAGGCGATCGACTATATGGAAGGCTCCATGAATCAAAACGTGGTGCGTGTTGAAATTTTCGACGCGATGAAAGCGCACAAGGATGAGTATATCTATTTCCGCACGGATCATCACTGGACGGGACTCGGCGCTTATTATGCATATGTCCGCTTCTGTGAGATAAAGGGTATTCAGGCGCTTCCGCTCTCGGCTTACACCGTCCGTTCCTTTGATAACTTCCTCGGCAGCTTCTATAAGGATTCCGGCAACGATCCCGCACTCGGTGCTTCGCCCGATGTCGTAGACACCTACACACCGCCGTGCGGAACAAAGATGACGGTTACCGAAAAATCGGGAAATACGCTTGTTACCCCGATGATATATAATGCGACAAACAACAAGCCCGCCTACAAATACAGTGCTTTTATCTACGGAGATAATCCGTTTACCGTTATAGAAAACACGGATATGACTTCCGGCGACGCTTTGATACTTGTTAAGGAGTCTTTCGGCAACGCAATCGCTCCGCTCTTTACATACCATTATAAGTATGTGTATGTTGTGGATTACAGATATTATTCCGGCAAGCTTGATGCACTCGTGAACACCGCAAAATCAACGTGCGGCGGCAATGTCGATGTCCTTTACTGCAACAACATTTCCATGACACGCGCGTCAGGTCAGGTCACAAAGCTTGCGGCTGTGCTTGCGTGAGGTTGAGAGCTTGTCGTATTCAGGCGTAAAATTCCGTTGACGGAAGAAAAATGAAAAGAATTTTTACATTTCCGGTTGACATGTCGGAAAGCTTGCGTTATAATCAAATGGTACATAGTATCATTGCGATATAAAAAACAGATGATATTTTGTTATCGAAAAAACAGGAGGAAAATTTTATGAAATCTGTATCAAAAAAGCTACTTTCCCTTGTGCTTGCGGCTCTTATGATAGTTTCATGTGCGGTCGTTGCATTTGCGGCCGATGAGGATTTCAGCTACAGGGCAAAAGACGACGGCACCTACGCCGTTACACTGTTCAGCGGTGAAATCGGCAAGGACGGCGTTTTTACGCTCCCTGTAAAGCATCCCAGATACGGCGCCGTATACACAAGCGTTGACGAGGATGCATTCAAGTATGCATACGGCAACCCCGATCTTTCATTCCTTGAGAATGTTAAATCAATTGTTGTTCCCGCAAACATCACACTCATTGAAGCTTCCGCTTTTGAGGGGCTTCCCGCACTTGAAAAAGTTACTTTTAAGGGTGACATTACGCTCGGCAGGAGAGCCTTTGCAGACTGCTCCGCTCTCAAAGAAGTTATCTTCGAGGGCAGCATGACTCTTAAAGACGAAGCTTTTGCGGACTGCTATGCTCTTGACACAATCACATTCAAAGAGGGTGCAAAGCTCAATACCATGAGAAGTGCTCTCGAAACAACAAAATGGTATAAGGAATGCGGCGCCGGCAAAAACCCCGACTATGTTATGCTCGGCACAACGCTCGTTGCTTACAAGGGTACCGACAAAGAGGTTACGCTTCCTCTTAACGTCACCGCCATCGGCGGCGGCGCTTTCGCAAACAACAAACACATTGAAAAGCTTATTATAACCAAGTATGTTGACACCATCGGCGAAGAAGCTTTCAAATACTGCTCATCTCTTTCCGATATTGCTTTCTCCGACTTCGGCGAAATTACCGAAGTGGGCACCGATGCATTTGTCGGCACTCCTTATTTCGATGACTATGAGGGTGAGTTCTTTATCATAGGATCCATTCTCGTTAAGTATAAGAGCGACAATAAGAAGGCTCACGTCAGAATCCCCAACACCGTTACCGAAATCGCGGACAATGCATTCCTCGGCAACTATCTTACAAGCGAAAAAGGCGGCTACACATTCGTTATTTCTTCAATAACCGTTCCCGCTTCCGTTAAGGAGTTCGGCGAAAACTGTCTTGCTCTTGCCCAGGTTAAAAAGGGTGAGGACGGCAAAAAGAGTGAATACTATTCTCCCAGAATTTACGCTTATTCGGGTTCCGCCGTTCTTGAAACTCTCAAGAAAGCAGGTTATCTCGTAAACGCTTGCTATAACCTCGGCGATGTTGACAACGACGGCGATGTCGATGTTGCGGACGCAAGACTCGCTCTCCGCCTTGCCGTTAAGCTAGACCTTGCCAACGATCTTACACACGG
>OMRJ01000060.1 GCA_900313475.1 uncultured Eubacteriales bacterium
CCCCTCGCCGCCGCGATGACTTCGGCGGCATACGGGATAAGCGACGAGTCGTTTCTTTTTCCTCTGAACGGAACCGGCGCCATATAAGGGCAGTCGGTTTCAAGCAGAATTCTGTCTTCGGGAATCGAAGACACGACCTCAAGCGGTTTACGCGCGTTTTTGAATGTGACCGCACCTCCGAAACCGATATACATGCCGAGTTTCACGACCTCCCGCGCAGTTTCGGCGCTTCCGGAAAAACAGTGCATGACGCCGGTCGGACGGTATTTTTTAATAAGCTCCAAAGTGTCCGCGTGCGCCTCTCTGTCGTGAATGATAACCGGCAGTCCGTATTCCGACGCAATGCAAAGCTGCGCTTCAAAAAAAACAAGCTGTTTTTCGCGCGTGTCGGCTCCGTAGTGATAATCAAGACCGATTTCCCCGACCGCAACGCATTTTTCGTGTTTTAAAAATGCTTTCAGTTTCTCGATATCCGAAACGGGAACATCGGTACAGTCTTCAGGATGAATGCCCGCAGCGAAATATGCAAACGGGTATTTTTCGGCAATGTGCATGCAGTCCTCCGACGTGCCGACCGTCGTGCCGCAGTTTATAATGTGTGAAACACCCTTTTCGGGGAGATGCGAAAGTATACTGTCTCTGTCCGTGTCGAAGCTTTCGTCGTTGTAGTGGGCGTGTGTGTCGAAAATATTCTTATACATTTTTTGTCAGCAGAGCTTTGCACCGGCGGGAATTGAATCGTCAACAAGCAGCAGATTGAGCTTTTCTTCGCCGTTAACTTTGTGAACGGCTGAAATAAGCATGCCGCAGGAGGGAATCCCCATCATTTTTCGCGGGGGAAGATTGAGAATCGCGACCGCGGTTTTACCGATAAGCTGCTCCGGTTCATAGTGCTTGCGGATGCCCGAAAGGATTATTCTGTCGGTGCCGCTGCCGTCGTCAAGAGTGAATTTAAGAAGCTTGTCGCTTTTTTTGACCGCTTCGCATGCTTTAATTTTTACCGCGCGCATATCGGATTTGCAGAAGGTATCGAAATCTACGTTTTCCTCGCTCAAAGGTTCCGTTTCAACGGCGCTGTCCGCGGCATTTTTTTTCTGCTCCGCCTGAATTGCGTTCAGTTCCTCTATGGCCTTTTCCGCGTCAATGCGGGGGAAAAGCGCGTCGCCTTTGACGACGGTTGAGTCTGCGGGAAGAACGCCCCATTTTTCGGCACTGTCCCATGTTTTGCACTCGTCATTTGCTCCGATGCGCTCAAATATCTTCTCGGCGGTGTCCGGCATAAACGGCGTTAAGAGAACGGCACAAATTCTTATGGTTTCAAGGAGATCGTACATAACCGTCGCAAGACGGGCACGGTTTGCTTCATCCTTTGCAAGTGTCCAGGGCGTGTTCTCATCGATGAATTTATTCGCGCGGTCAATGACCGTAAAAATGTCTTCAAGTGCTTTTTGAAAACGGAAATTTTCCATGTCGTCTTCATATTTTGCGCGCAGTGAAACGGCAAGGTCGGTAAGCTCCTTGTCACAGTCCTTTTCTTTGCGCTCGGTCGGAAGCGTAGAACCGAAGTATTTTTCAACCATCGCGACGGTTCTCGAAACGATATTGCCGAGATCGTTTGCGAGGTCGTTGTTTATTGTGTTTATGAGCAGCTCGTTTGAGAAATTGCCGTCGGAGCCGAACGGGAATGTGCGCAGCAGGAAGAAGCGCAGCGCGTCAACGCCGAACTTTTCGGCAAGCACATACGGATCAACAACATTTCCTTTTGATTTTGACATTTTGCCGCCGTCCATAATAAGCCATCCGTGGCCGAAGACATGCTTCGGAAGCGGCATATCCATGCTCATGAGCATGGCGGGCCAGATTATTGAGTGAAAACGCACTATTTCTTTGCCGACAAAATGTACGTCCGCCGGCCAGTATTTCTCATAATCGTGATATCTGTCGTTCATAAAGCCGAGTGCCGTAACATAATTAAACAGCGCGTCGACCCAGACGTACACGACGTGACCCGGATCAAAGTCAACCGGAATACCCCATTTGAAGCTTGTGCGGCTTACACACAAATCGTCAAGCCCGGGCTTTATGAAATTGTTCACCATTTCGTTTACTCGGCTTTTCGGCTGCAAAAAGTCGGTGTTTTCGAGCAGATCCCGAACTCTGTCCGCATATTTGCCGAGACGGAAGAAATATGCCTCCTCCTCGGCGTCGTGAACCTCTCTGCCGCAGTCGGGGCATTTGCCGTTCACAAGCTGGCTCTCCGTCCAAAACGATTCGCACGGAGTGCAGTATTTGCCTTTGTATGCTCCCTTGTAAATGTCGCCGTTATCGTACATTTTTCTGAATATCTTTTGGATTGCCTCGCAGTGATAGCCGTCGGTTGTACGGATGAAACGGTCGTTTGAAATATTCATAAGCTTCCAAAGATCAAGTACACCCTTTTCGCCTTCAACAATTCTGTCGAGAAATTCTTTGGGTGTAACACCCGCCTCATCTGCTTTGTTTTCGATTTTCTGACCGTGTTCGTCGGTGCCGGTCAAAAACATGACGTCACAGCCGGTAAGCCTTTTGTAGCGCGCCATTGCGTCTGTTGCGACCGTGCAGTAGGTGTGACCGATATGAAGCTTGTCGGAGGGATAATATATAGGAGTCGTAATATAAAATTTTTTCTTTTCCATCGGAACGCTCTCCCCTAAAAAATATAATTTAATAAATATTACACCAAAACGATTGATTTGTCAATTGATAAGACGCGCCGATCGGCTCAAATTACTTTTTGTGCTTTACTTTTTCTCATTACAGTGCTAAAATAAAACCGAAATCATTTGAAAGAGGGTTCTGTCTTGGAAAACGGAATTAAGGGCGCGAATGTTGATTTTCTCGTTGAGTGTATTCTCGCGATAGAAACAAAAGAGGAATGCCGCGCTTTTTTGGAAGACCTTTGCACCATTCCCGAAATTAAAGCAATGGCGCAGCGCGCCGAGGTTGCAAAGCTTCTGTCCGAGAAAAAGGTATATAATGAAATAGTCGAAGAAACGGGAGCTTCCACTGCCACAATAAGCCGTGTCAACCGTTCTCTCGCTTACGGCAGCGGCGGTTATTCCGAAATTTTCGCAAAGGTAAAAAAATAATGGCATACAACGATGGCTTTGCATCGGTCTACGATGCTTTTACAAAGGATGTCGACTACGGCGCAGAGGCAGACTTCGTTATGAATGTCATGCTAAACGCCGGAGTATCGGGTAAAACGGTGCTCGACCTTGCATGCGGTACGGGCAGCTTAACTCAGGCGCTTGCGGAGCGCGGGTGTGAGGTCGTCGGCGTTGATATATCCGAAGAAATGCTGAACAAGGCGCGTGAAAAATGCTCGCAGTTCGGCGAACGGGTCCTTCTTCTTCGTCAGGATATGCGCGAGCTTGATTTGTTCGGCACCGTGGACTGCGCAGTGTGCGCTCTCGATTCTCTTAATCATCTTGATGGGCTTGACAGTGTTCGCAAGGTGATTGAGCGTGTTTTTCTGTTTCTTGAACCGGGCGGCGTTTTTGTTTTTGACGTTAACACGGTATTTAAGCACCGTGAGGTGCTCGGCGACAACACTTTTGTGTTTGAAACGATGAAGTCTTTTCTTGTCTGGCAGAATGAGCTGTGCAGTGACGGCGTGACCGTCAACATGTATATAGATGTTTTCAATCTCCGCCGCGACGGCACATATTCACGCGAAAGCGATGATATAACCGAAACCGCTTATGAGGCGGAAGTGCTGAAAAAGCTGCTTGAAGACGCTGACTTTGAAAACATAACGGTGTATGGCGAGGACGGAGGGAAAACAATAAGAGCGGATGAACAGCGTCTGCGTTTTACGGCTGTAAAGCCGATGTCATATAAGGAGCGAATGCAAAATGGGTAAAACTGTACGTTATATTTCGGATGACGGATGCGTTGTCGTTCTCGCGTCCGACACTACGGATATTTGCGAAACGGCGCGTTTGTATCAAAATTCCTCAAAGGTCTGCACCGCGGCACTCGGCAGAACTCTTACCGCTGCCGGG
>OMRJ01000135.1 GCA_900313475.1 uncultured Eubacteriales bacterium
AGCAATAATGTTTCGGTGTCGGATTTCGACATAACTCTTGAGGTTGACAATATTGCGACAATAAAAGACCTTATCAGAAAAAACCTCGGCGTTTCTATTTTGCCGAAAAGCGCATGTATGGATGATATTAAAAAGGGTAAGCTTACCGCACTTCCGATCGAAAATCTGAGTATGGTGCGCGAAACGCGAATAATCTACAACAAGGATTTTTCGCATATGGATATGCTCAATGACATTATGAAAATATACCGTGCGTCTGACGTATGAGAATCGGCGCAGTATGTGCCTGCCGTATTTTGAAGTGAAAGCGTTTTTTGCTCAAAACACCGCATTAACAAAGACTGTACTTCACAGAGCATTAAATCTTAATGCAATATGCGAAATACAGTCTTTTTTGTTTTGTTTCTTGTCTTGCGTCAGATGCGGCAGGTACGGGGGAGTTAACTTTTATTCAACTATTCCCTCAAGGAAGTTTGTCTCTTTAACGGAACCGTCCTTTTTGACTCGGAAGGTCTTTATTTCGTTTGCTCTGAAATCGGCTTCGATATGTGCGTTAAACGGCGCGCTTTCGATCTTTGCGTGCGTTTTCTCGCCGCGGGTTTCGGTAAAACGCATGATAAGATCGCCCGATCCGTCTTCGCAAAATTTGAATGCTGTCATGATTATGCCGTCGGTGCCTGTTGTGATAAAGCCCTGCTTCCGGGGAAGGCTTCCCTTGTGGAAGCTTTCGGGTACGGTTACGGGACGCACGTTGAACATAACAGCCTCTTTTTCGGCGTCGCCTTTTTCCGCTTCGCCGTCGCATGTGAAGATTCCGTATTCAAAGCGCTGCAAACCTTCGTCCGTGAAGTTGAAGTTTGCGGCGGGACGGTTTGAATAGTGATCGGCAAAAATAACGTTTCTGATTGCCGTAAGACGGAAATCGTTTTCGGGGCAGTCGTATGAATATTTTGAATCATTGAGCACGGCAAGTGTATGTCTGCCGCCGTCGGTAAACGTGATTGCACCCCATTTGCCTGCAGGCTCTTCCTCGCCGTTTGCCGGGCGCTTGATAAACGCTCCGGGAATTTCATATGTGTTTATAAGCTCGCCGCCCGAAACGGGGAAGCTCATTTTGAGAAGTGTAAACTTTTCCTGCCAAATTGCCTTGCACTTCACGCGGAGAGTTTTTTGCTCCGCTCCGAGTATGAAATCCTGAGTGAGGAACGAATTTTTGTAGGTGTGTTTTGTTCTGATAACGCATCTTGCATTGCCGTTTTCCACAAGCTCTATCTTTTCGAGAGCCATAACGCCTTCGATATTGTGGAAAGTGAAGACATTGTGCGCCCATGTGTCGGTGTCCTCATCGTGGATTACTGTGGGCACTGCGATCGGCTTTTCGGCGGACGCGTAGTCATAGCCCGTTTCTTTGTTTAAAAGCGAAGTGATAAAACCTGTCGTTTTGTCAAATGTAACGCGAAGATATTTATTTTCTATCGTGAAGCCGTTGCCTTTTGCGTCCGAAGCGGGGTGAATATCGGGTTCGCCGTCGCGTCCCCAAAGCCCTGTCAGCCAATAAACCTCATATCCGAGCGCGGGAACATCCGCAAGGAAAACGGTGTCGAGGTGAGTGTCGTTTGAGCGCGACGAACGGACATTGCTGTAGATTACGTTTCTGCCCTCCGAATCGGTTACCGCCTTTGACGGATCGTATGTCCTTACGGGCACCTTTACGGGGAAAGAAAGCGGATTGAAAACCACAACGGGACGAGGGAACAGACCTGCCGAGTGGTTTCTTACCTCACATACAGGCTCCGAGACACCGTCTACCCATGTGTCGATGCGTCTGCATATTCTCAAAAACGCTTCGTTTTGTATTCTGTCCGAAATCGTGAGCGCGTGCCCCATGGAAGCGTTTACGTCATCATAGGCTTCCATTATTGAGCAGCCGCATAGAATATCGTGGAACTGATTGAAGCAGACGTCGCGCCAGGCCTCTTTGAAGCTCTCCGTTTTATCCTTCATGTCGGCGACCCTTGCCGCAACCGCGGCAAACGCTTCGGAGGAATAGAGTGAGTTTTCGACCGTTCTGTTTAATTTTTTTACCATGCTCGTTGCGGAATAGCAGCCGCTTGCATGGTGCTGCAAATCATCCGACCATACGGGAAGCTCGACTTTTTCAAGACAGAGCGATTCAAAGAAAGTATCGGGATCGGAGAACCGCATCTCGTGGTAACCGTCCTCCTTCAGTTCCTTTTGAACATGCTCTATCACGCCCCTTGTGGGACCGCCGCCGTGGTTGCCGACGCCGTAGAACAGCATCATTCCGTGCCCGTCGCGTTCGATGCGTTCCTCCGCAATTTTTCTCGCTCTTTCAAAACCGTCCACGTCGCCGGGTGCATAGCCGCAGGGATCGGGAATTTTAAAAGTGGGAATTTCCGTTCCGTCGGGAGCTTTCCACATAAATGTGTCGGGAATATCTGCGTTTTCGCGGTGACCGGGGCGCATCATGACATATGCTTTCATTCCGCCCTTTTTGATAAGCTGCGGAAGATTGCCGGAGTGACCGAACGAATCGACATTATATGCCGTGCGGCAGATTTTGCCGAATTTTTCATAGTAATAAAGCTGCGAATAAAGCGCCTGACGCGCAAAGCTCTCACCCGAGGGCATATTGCAGTCCGGCTGTACCCACCACCCGTTTACGGGCACCCAGCGTCCCTCTTTAACTCTTGCCTGTATTTCCTTAAACATGTCGGGTGCGATATCTTCGACCCATTTGTAGTATGCTGCCGACGAGCATGTAAACACAAAATCCGGGTATTCGTTGAGTCTGTCGAGCGCGCTTCTGAATGTCTGAAGCACTTCGCCGCAGCCCTCCTGCCAGCGCCAAAGCCAGATGGGGTCAAGATGCGCGTTGCCTATAAGGTGAATTTTTGATTTTTCGGACATGACGAGTCTCCTCCTGTTCCTCTTGTGTATGCCGCTTTTGTTTGCGGCGGACTCAATGAAATATTATCATGTCTATTTGGGAAAAGCAATACCGTTTTTTCCCTGATCGGAAACAGTGTGTTTTTTATCAACATACAGTAAAAAACATGTGAAAACGGTATGTTGTGTGAGACGGAAGCAAAAAAGCGACGAACCGGTGCTTTCCGAAAACGCAGGCGAAAGGATTTGCGCTTCGCGAATCTCTCAGTGCAGTGCGGAACGGGGTAATAAACATCGCGAATTTATTTAAAAGAACAACTGTGTCCGGCTGGGGGAACAAGCCCGGACACAGTTGTTTTCAAATAGGGGTATAATATGTAATATCCGAAGCAGGTAACGGACTTACATATCAGCGAAAACAAGGCACGGTGTATGTGTTATACACCGTGAAGCCGTCCGCCGCAGACAAGTCCGCACGGACATAGAATTTATAATACGGAATCCACAGATCGTTATTTAAATCATATATGATTATGATATGCCGTTTATTTGCTTTCATTATATATATGTTAAAAACAGGCAGTTTCTTACAGAACCTTGCAAACTTCTTTGTTAAAAAAAGTTTTTTCGGAGTTTTGCACAAAAATCGATATTGTTTTTTTGGTGATTTTTTTTGCATTTAACCGTCTTGCGCCTTCGCTTTATTAGATGTCGGTCGGTGCGGGGCTTTTGTGCCGCCGAATTTCTCAAAGCTGTTGACTGTGCTTTCCCGAATATGATAAAATATGTGCGAGGCAAGGTGCAGGAGAGCGTTTTTTTTGGTGCGGATATGCCGAAGAAACGGCTGAATTCGCGTCAGACGTGTTCTCCGAACCGAAAGGGAGGATATTTTATGCACAGAATAATTATTGACAGAACACACGAGCTGCACGTTCACAACGAGAGCTTTTCGGTCTATGTGAGCGGCTTGCGTCTGTTTAGATTTTATGTTAAAAACCGAATGCCGACCGCCGGCAGCGACGATCTCGGCGAAAGGGTCGGGCTTGTCGAAAAGAGCGAGGCGAAAGCCGTATGGCACGGTATAGGCGGCGCGTTTGACAAAAAAGAATACACGGTTCGCGTAGTCGACCGGGGGTTTGTTTTTACAACGAAGGTGTTCGGCTGCGGAGTGCCCGACAGAATAGAGTATTTCAGAGGCGGCGAGGGCAGCATTGGTTCTCATTTTGCCGCGTCCGGTTATATGCTCCCGAATTGTCAGCGTGACAATAAGATGAGCGCCGTCAAGCTTACCGACGACGTGCCGGCTGTTATCGAACCGCTTCGCGCATGTCCTCCGCCGCTTGTTTTTCCGTTCTGTAACGATTACAACGACGATTGGTGCGGTCTGGGTGTCACAACGCGTGCGGGCAATCACAACTTCCAAAGGCTGTTTTTCAATGCGCCGAAAAACGGTTGGAAAGAAAACGGCTGCTGGTTCACTTTGCCTCTCGGCGGCTACACGGAGGTGAAGGGCGAGTGGAAAGCGCCCACGATGTGGTGCGGCTTCGCGCCCGACGCAATGTCCGTTTTTTCGATGTATTCGGAGTGGTGCCGATCGCACTACGGTTTTAAAAAGAACTTTTCAGCGGAAGACGCGCCCGTGTGGTGGAGTAAACCGATATTCTGCGGATGGGGTGAGCAGTGCGCCGTGCGTGACAGAGAGGGCGGCAGGGAAGCCGGCGATTACGCGGATGAGGCGCACTACGAAGCCTTTTGTAAGAAGCTTGATGAACTCGGACTTAATCCCGGAACGGTAATAATTGATGACAAATGGCAGGAGCAGTACGGCACACTTGTCCCCGATAAATCAAAATGGAGTGATTTGCGCGCCTTTGCGGAGCGGCGTCATGCCGAAGGCAGACGCGTGCTTCTCTGGCTGCACTGCTGGAATGCCGAGGGACTTCCCGATGATGAATGTATTTTCCTGAACGGCGAGCGTTTTTCCGCCGATCCCACAAACCCGAAATATCTCGCAAGACTCAAAAAGGCGATACATACGCTTTTGTCGCCCGATGAGGGCTGCTTTAACTGTGACGGCTTCAAGGTTGATTTTATGGACAACCATCCGCGGGAGGGCGGAGCCGTTACATATGAAAAAGGCGTTGCGGGACTGGAGCTTATGCATCGGCTTTTCGGCGCGATTTATGTATATGCCAAGGAGGCAAAGCCCGACGCTCTTATAAATTCCAGCACGATGCACCCGTATCTTTCGGAGTTCTGCGACCAGTTCAGAATCCATGACTACACTCCCGAAATGCGCAACCCGCTCTCGTCAATGCGTTACAGAACGGCGCTTGCAAAAGCCGTTATGCCCGGAATACTTGTCGATACCGACGGTTTTTCGGCGAAAACGGCATATGAACAGCTTCGTATTTTTGAGACGGCAGCAGAAATCGGTGTGCCCGACATGTATTTCTTCCCCGAATTTTTTACGGACAGGGAATGGAACGTCATGAGGGAAATATTTAAACGTTGATTGCAGAAAAAGCCCCCGGAATTATGCCGATGTCGGCAGATAATTCCGGGGGGCAGTTTATTTTATTGCTTTATTTTCTCTTTGACCATGTGGAGGGTGCGGCGGCAAGGAGGATCGGGAATATTTCAAGCCTTCCGAGGAGCATTGCCGCCGACAGCACGGCGGTGGAAAACGGAGAGTAGCACGAGAAGTTCATCACGGGACCTACCTTTGACAGTCCGGGACCTATGTTGTTGAAGCATGACGCCACGGCTGTGAAATTCGTTTCGAGATCAAAGCCGTCTACCGAAATTGTCAGAAGAATGGCGAAGAAGCAGACGGAATACACTGCAAGATAGCTGCCCGTGTTCGATACCGTGGCTTCGTCGAGCGGCTTACCCTCAAATCGGATGACGCGCACGCTTCTCGGATGCAGGAGCTTTACAAGCTCGCGTTTTATCATTTTGAAAAGAATGATAACGCGTGACACCTTAAAGCCGCCGCCCGTCGAGCCGGCGCAGGCGCCGATGAACATCAGAATGACAAGCACGGTTTTTGACAGCGACGGCCATCTGTCGAAATCGACGGTCGTATATCCGGTTGTCGTGATGATTGACGCCACCTGAAAAGCCGCATCGCGCAGCGACCTTGAAAACGAACCCGACATTGAAAAAATGTTTGCGGTAATTATTGCGGTCGAAGCGCCTACGATTCCGAAATATGTCCACATCTCCGTGCTCCTGACGGCTGTGCGGAAGCGCTTTATCAGAATCAGATAGTATAAGTTGAAGTTGACGCCGAAAAGAAGCATAAAAACGGTGATGACCCACTGAATATACGGGCTGTAGCCTGCAATGCTGTCCGACTTTATGCCGAAGCCGCCCGTACCCGCCGTGCCGAATGCGTGCAGCACGGATTCAAACAGCGGCATTCCGCCGAGCCGCAGAAGAATGATAAGCGCAACGGTCAGTACAATGTATATTATGTAAAGAAGGCGGGCGGTGTCTTTTGCACGCGGCATGAGCTTGCCGACGATGGGTCCCGGCATCTCGGCACGCATTATGTGCAGCGAGCGATCGGAAAGATTTGTGAACATCATCACAAACACGATAACGCCCATGCCCCCTATCCAGTGCGTGAAGCTGCGCCAGAACAAAAGACTTTTACTCATCACTTCAACATTTTCGAGGATCGACGCGCCCGTTGTGGTAAAGCCGCTTACGGTTTCAAAAAAAGCGTCAATGTACGACGGTATCTCATGCGAGATAAAAAACGGCAGCGCACCTACAGCCGATGCAGCCACCCACGTGAGCGCGACTATCGCGAAGCCCTCTTTGGCAAATATGACTCTGTTTTTTGTACGGCACGCAAATGTCAGTGCAAGCCCGATGCCGATTGAAACGGCAACGGTTATCGCAAACGCCGGTATTGTTGTTTCTTTAAAGTACACGGCGCATGCGGTCGGCAGCAGCAGCAGCGCCGCAATCACGAGCATAATGCGCCCCAGTGTGTAAAAAACCATTTTTCGGTTCATGCTGATTTCTCCTGTCGGCAAACGGAAAGATTGTGCTGATCACTGAAGAATATCCGACAAATCGGTCAGATGCAGCTCATCGGCAATTACGACCACGCGGTCGCCGGGTTGGATAAAGTCGTCACCGGTAGGGATAATTGATTTTTTGCCCCTGATAATGCCGCCTATAAGAATGTTTTTTCTCAGCGAAAGCTCTTTGAGCGGAATCCCCGCAGCGGGGAAGTCACTCGTAACGGTGAATTCCACTGCCTCGGCGGAACCGTCCATCAGCTTATACAGCGTTTCGACATGGCTGCCCTCCGCGTTTGCAATCATTCGTGCATAACGGACTATTACTTCGCTCATCATGTGTTTCGGGGAGACTACGCAGTCAAGACCGAGCTTTTCCGCAATCTGTCCGAGTCCTTCGCTGTTGACTTTTGCAATTATCTTCGGCACGTTTTGAGACGCGGCAAAGAACGAAAAAAGAATGTTTTCCTCGTCCATTCCCGTCAGTGCCACAAAAGCGTCGGTGCTTTGAATGCCCTCCGCTATCAGCATATCGTGCTCCGCGCCGTCACCGTTCACTATCGGGACGCTCGGCGGAAGAATTTTTGCAAGCTCCACGCATTTGGAGTAGCTCTGTTCTATTATTTTAACGGAAATCCCCGCGCCCGCAAGCCGTTTTGAGAGATAATATGCGGTGCGCGAGCCGCCGAGTATCATGATGCTGCGCGTGTGCTTTTGTGTAAGACGCAGACTTTTGAGAAGCTTCTGCGTCTCCTGCGGAGATGCAGTGATGCCTATTTTGTCACCGCTTTTCAGTACAAAATTACCGTCGGGAATAAACACGTCGCCGCCGCGCTGAACCGCGCAGACAAGGAACGTGCACTTGTATTTTTCACGCAGCTCACACAGACGCTGACCGTCAAGCGGCGAATCGGGCTTTATGCGCAGTTCAGCCATTTCAAAGCTGTTGCTGGAAAATGTCTCTATTTTTACGGAGGACGGCAGATCGAGCATATTAAACAGCTCTCTTGCGGTTATCGCGTCGGGGTTTATTGCCAGCGAAAGCTCAAGATTGTCGCGCATGAAATTCTTCTCACGGTCATTGTATTCCGCCTTGCGGATTCTTGCTACGGTGTGCTTCGCTCCGAGCTTTCGAGCGAAAAAACAGCTCAGCATATTAAGCTCGTCCGAGTCGGTAACCGCTATAAAAATGTCTGCCTTTTCCGCTTCTGCTTCCGACAGTGTTTCATAGGCGGCGCAGCTGCCCGACACTCCGCGCACGTCAAAAGCCGTTACGGTTTTTTCGAGAATTTCGGGTGAAACATCGACTGCCGTTATGTCGTGCCCTTCGCTCAAAAGGCTTTCTATCAGAACGGTTCCGATCTTTCCGCATCCTGCAACGATAATATCCATATAGGTTTGCGTCTCCTTTTTGTGTGATGCTTGTTTGGGATTATACACTATTGACTTTTCATTTTCCACAATTATAAGAAAAATTTATTACAGAATCGCAAGAAACATTTACATTCCGTCATTTTTCTTTTATAAGACGGAAAAAAGTCTTGCCCGAAACGCGTATTCGTGATAAAATAACATTCCGAGCGTTTTAAGACTATTTTACATCAAACGTGTTTTAATGGTGATGCAGAAAAAGTTTGCGGGTGAATAATTTTATGAAAATGAAAGTGAAAAAAACATTAGGCGCGGTGCTTGCCGTTATAAGCATTTGCGTATTTCCGCTGCATGCAGCCGCTGCGGCTCTCGGCGATGTCAACTTTGACGGCAGTGTCTCCGTGAGTGACGCACGTATCGTGCTTCGCTGCGCGGTAGGACTTGACACTCTCTCCGCAGAGGCACGGAAGCTTGCCGATATGGACGGAGACGGCTCGGTTACGGTTGCCGATGCCCGTGCGGTTCTCCGCGTTGCTGTCGGACTCGGCTCCGCATTTGACACAATACTTTACAAACAGGCTCACAAATATTGGCGCGCCGGTGTAAACGACATAGCGGAATTTAACATTTTATATGCAAATTTGCTGTATAAATCCGCGTCAAAGTGGTGCTGCTATTATTCCGTGAATGCGGTATTCCGTCCCGCGCTTAAACAGGCGGGGTATTCCGACAAGGAAATAGAGCGCATAGCTCCCACATATTTCGAACCGGAAAGGCTGCAAAAAATAGAGGAATACAATTCTCTGTTTAAGAATTACGGCAAAAAATTCGGTTTGCTGAAAAATGAGTTTAAGGTTTTCGTTCCGTCCGTTCTTATGGACTACTATTACCGCACTCCGGAGGCGGGAACGGTTTATACTCTGCATGAGTTTTTCGATGATCTCATTGAAAAGGACATGTATAATGTGTCGGCAAACTCATCGGCTTACAAGCCGGAGGTAGGCGATTTCCTGTTTATGAGCAACAAGGAGCAAACTTATTATGAGGGTATCCCGACCATTGACCATACCGCGCAGATAATCGAGGTGTATTCCGACGGCACTTTCCTCTGCACCGAGGGCAGTATCATAGATCCCGATGATACGAACGATGTTGCGCCGCGTGTAAGGGAGA
Organism: uncultured Eubacteriales bacterium; assembly: GCA_900313475.1. Lineage (GTDB taxonomy): Bacteria > Bacillota > Clostridia > Oscillospirales > Acutalibacteraceae > RUG806. The sequence continues at coordinate 9,492 of OMRJ01000135.1, forward strand.
GAAAATATTTTTACAATCCCGATCTCGGCACATATCAGTATGAAAAAAACTCTATCGTTATTGTTCTCACTGCCGTCAAGCCTAATTTTTCACACGACAAATAACGCAATAAATGCAAAACACGCCGTCATGAAAACCGTGCGGCGTGTTATTTCTTCGCGTGCGAAAGCGGTTCAGTCAAAGTCGAATTCCTCCGGAAATTCGCTTGCAAAGGCTTTGCAGACGCGATCAAAGACCTCGTCGTCATCCACCGTTGTGTATGCTTCGTCGGTTCCGTCCTCCGCAATGCGTAAAATTACAAGGTCGCCCGTTTCGGTTTCGCACAGCGCCGCATATTCGTTTCCGTCGATTGACGTCATCTCGATAAAATCAAACGTCGCGGTATTTCCGCATTCGTCGCTCAATACAGTGAAGCCGTCGCGTTCACCCGTTTTTTTTAATAACATAAGAAAAACCTCCGCGGTACAAATAAAATAATTGTACCGCGGAATATTTTTTTTGTCAATTGCCCGCAGCCGAAATGCGAACGTTTTCATATTTGCCGCAGCAAACATCCGACACAATGTCGCTTATTTTCAGGACATTTCCGTCGTTCAAAGCGTCGGGGGTTACAACGACGTTTACGGAATCCTCCGAGATGACCGCCACGCATTCGCTTCCGGTTGCGGCGGAAACAAGGCTTTCAAGGTTCGTTTCCATCGACGATGTGTTTGCAAGCTCCTCGATTGCCGCCGAAGCCTTTGACGCCGTGTCGGTGCCGTCGCCGGCACTCGCCATTACCGCTTTAAGCTCCTCCGTCGATTTGTCGCGCTGTGCGTTTCTTGACATTCTGACGGAGGCGAAATAATCACCCTCCGTCTGCGTTACGGCTTCTGCGTTCACATACTCCGCGCTGCCGTTTTTCTCCGCGTTTTCGCTGACGTTTGCCGCGCCTTCGGGCGAGAGCTGTTTATCTGTGCCGGTGTAATACCAGTTCACAAACACGGCAAGACCGAGCAGAACCACAAGTCCCGCGAGAATAAGCTGACGTTTTCCGAGTAACAGATGCATAATAATGACCTCCGAAATGATTTATTTTGTTTTTCCGACCGCCTTTGCGACATACACTCTGTTTGACGGTATGCCGAGTGCGGCACAGATCAGAGAAGTGATGTTTTCCCGTACCGCAGCGCTGTCCGCGCCCTCACAGCTCACCCCCACTCCCTTTATATCGGGGCGCACGGAGCGGATCTTAAGTCCCGTGTTTTTCCCGTTCTCCTTTACCGTGACGTATTCTTCTTTTTCAGAGCCGTCCTTTGTCTCGCTGTCCTTTGCGTAGATGCTTTCCCATGTGCCGTCAAGCGTCACCATCACTTTGACCCTGCCCACGCCGCCGACCTCCGACAGCAGATTTTCAAGACGCCGTTCGAGAGCTTTTTCCGCTTCGGTGCCGTAGGGCATAGCGTCATTGTCTTTAACGTTTTTTTCGGATGCTTTTGTTTCCGACATCAGCAGAAGCAGCATTCCGAGAATGCCGATGCCGATGACGGCAAGCACCCGTTTGTCCTTTTTGAGCTTATTAAAAATATCTGATTTTTTCATTTGTCCTCCGCTCAGGCCGACGGGCTTTGAACCGATGCCGCCCGTTAATGCCCCTTTTCGTCACTTTCCGCTTTTTTTGCTTTGACTTGTGTCGGCAAGCCTGCATCTCAAAAACGGAAACCGCTCAAAAACCGTTTGCTGCCCGGTTCGGTTTACGGCAGCTTAAATTCCGGCATGAAGCCGAGTTCCTTTTCGAGAGCAAAGGCTATTTCGTCGAGGTTTTCGGGTCGCTCCGAAAAGGATATCCGTACACTTTCTATATTTATGACGAAGTCCGCGCCGATATCAGTGTTCAGCGAAATATTATACGGAATATCCGTGCGGCGATCTATTTCGGCGCCGAGAGCGTCTTTTATTTTTTCCTCCGCCGCGGCGGCAAACCCGCTCCCGTTTTCTGTTATATCCGGCGCTTCAAAGCCCGAAAAAATATCGAGAAGCGCGCGCGGATC
>OMRJ01000052.1 GCA_900313475.1 uncultured Eubacteriales bacterium
GGCTTTATTTTGAGCCGCTGACTCCGGAAGACGTAATGCATGTAATAGATGCGGAAAAACCGATAGGCGCGGTGGTGGCGTTCGGCGGACAAACCGCCATAAAGCTTACGAAACACCTTGACAGTCACGGAATTACGATTCTCGGAACATCGGCGGCGGGCATCGATATTGCGGAGGACAGAGAAAAATTTGACGGGCTGCTCGAAAAGCTCGGCATTTCACGTCCGTCCGGTTTCGGTGCTTCGACGCTTGACGAAGCACTCGGCGCCGCCGAAAAGCTCGGTTATCCGGTTCTGCTGCGCCCGTCGTACGTCATCGGCGGACAAAACATGAAAATTGTACACAATGAAAAAGAAGCGCGCGTCTACATGGAGCGCATTCTCGCAAGCGGCATCGACAACCCCGTGCTCGTAGACAAATACATGGAGGGGACGGAGCTTGAAGTCGATGTTATCTCGGACGGAACCGACATTCTGATACCCGGAATAATGGAGCACATAGAGCGAGCAGGGGTACACAGCGGTGACTCGATCGCGGTCTATCCGCCATATAACCTCAACGACATGATGACGAACCGGCTTGCCGAATGCTCCGCAAAACTCGCATTGTCGCTCGGCACTGAGGGTCTTGTCAACATTCAGTATCTTATCTGTCAAAACAAACTCTATGTGATAGAAGTCAACCCTCGCGCTTCACGCACAGTGCCGTATATCAGCAAGGTGTCGGGCGTGCCTATGGTCGATCTTGCGTCACGAGTAATGCTCGGTGAAAAGCTCAAAGACCTCGGATACGGAACGGGACTTTACAAAACACCGCCATACTGTGCGGTAAAGGTGCCTGTTTTCTCATTCGAGAAGCTTACGGACGTAAACTCCTATCTCGGTCCGGAAATGAAATCTACGGGCGAGGTGCTCGGCATCGGCAAGAACCTTACGGAGGCGCTTTTCAAAGGGCTGACGTCCGCGGGGATGATAGTCCCGACTGCAAAAACCGGCGAAAAGGGTGTGCTGCTGAGCGTAGACACACACGATCTTCCCGAAATAGTTTCACTTGCAAAAAAGCTGGACGACCTTAACTTCAAAATATACGCGACCCCGGAAACGGCAGCCGAAATATCCACCCTCGGCATCGACGTCGAAACCGTGAGAAGCAGCACGGAGAACGACAGAATATTCCGTCTTATCGAAAACGGACGTATAAATTATATTGTTTACACGGGCGCTCTGCTTGACTCCACTGTTGACGACTATATTGCGCTGCACCGCCGCGCATTGCGTCACGCCGTCCCGTGCTTTACGTCTCTTGACACGGCGAATGCACTTGCCGACATCATCGCGGGGCACTACACACAGCTGAACACGGAGCTTGTTGATATCAACAGAATGCGTGACTCTTACCGTGAACTGCCGTTTCAAAAGCTTCAGGCTGCGGGCGATGACTATATTTTCGTCGAAAACTACGATGGCGCAATAACCTGCCCGGAATCCCTGAGTGTTTCTCTATGCGACCGTCACAGAGGTATCGGCGCGTACGGACTTGTGCTGATAGAAAAAAGTGAAACCGCCGACGCAAAAATGCGAATTTTCAACCGCGACGGCACATTCGGAGCAACAGGCGGCAACGCGGTTCGCTGTCTCGGCAAATATCTCTATGACAGCGGCACGGTAAAAAAAGATGCAATGACAGTTGAAACGCCTGCGGGGATCGTAGAATTAAAGCTTTACACTTCTTCGGGCGAAGTGTCTTTTGTGACCGCAAACATGGGAGCAGCGGACTTCTCCCCCGCGGCAGTCCCCGTAAAAACAGACAAAACAAGAGTTGTCGATATGCCGTATGAGATAGCAGGAAAAACATATGACATAACCTGCCTTTCGGTCGGAAATCCGCACTGTGTGGTGTTTGTTGACAGGGTTGACCGCGTCGATATCGAAAATATCGGTCCGCTGTTTGAAAATGCGCCGATATTCCCCGAACGCACCAATACGGAATTTGTAAGGGCAGTTAACAAAAACATGCTCAAAATGCGCGTGTGGGAGCGCGGTAACGGAGAGACATACGCCTGCGGCACAGGCGCATGCGCTGCGGCTGCGGCTGCGGTCGAAATCGGACTTTGCCGAAGGAATGAGCCTATAACAGTAAAGGTTCGCGGTGGCGACCTGACAGTCACGGTGACCGACAACGGTATTCTTCTTACGGGTGATACCGTCCGCACTTTCGGCGGCACCGTAAGATTTTAATGACGAAAAGAGAAATCAAACATACACATCTGAATTTTTTGTCCTGACTTACACGTTTTTTCCTTTTAATGTTCAAAAAAGATATACAAATTTTATCGGTTTTTTTTGTTAACATTCGACAACAAAAGCGACATTTCAGCCTCTGAAAATAATAAAAAAATATTTTTTTGTATGTTTTCTAAAATTAAGGCTGTTTTAAGGTTGTCCCGATATACTTTGAGATGTCAACAGGACAAAGACATTAAAGTTTGCTACCTCGTTTTTCTTCATAAATTATCTCTTCAAAACGGAAAGCGCCGTGATTTTCACGGCGCTTTTCGTCGGTACGGTTTATTTCTTCTTTTGAGCTTTTTCGCAGTTCCGGTTCCGTATAACTGCCGACTTTATCTTTTTATCCGCATAACTGTTGACTTTATCTTTTTAAAGGTTATAATTATTACGCGTAAAGACTGACGGGTGCAAAGCAGTTTTGCCCGAGTTTATTTTTGTTCGGGCAAGGAAAAGCCCGCAGCGAATACCTGACGTATTTGCAAGGGTTTTAACGCAGTATGGGCGAAAATCAGCCTGTCAAAACCGACACGGGTTCATTTCCCGTCAGCCTTAAGTAAAAAGACTGATAAAATACATTCGGAGGATTTTCTCATGAGCGAAGAATGCACACATGACTGCAGCTCCTGCGCTTCAAGCGGCGGTTGCCAAAGCGCGGAAAAAACAAGCTTTTTGGAGCAGGAAAACAAGCTCTCCCACATTAAAAACGTAATCGCGGTCGTCAGCGGCAAAGGCGGCGTCGGAAAATCGACCGTAACATCGCTGCTCGCCGTCGAAAGCCGAAGAAAAGGCTTTGACACAGCAATAATCGACGCTGACATAACGGGTCCGTCGATACCGCAGAGCTTCGGAGTACACAAACGCGCCGAAGCAAGCGACGTGGGGCTTTTCCCCGTTGAAACGGCTACGGGGATCAAGCTTATGTCGCTCAATCTTCTTGTCGAAAACGAAACAGACCCCGTAATTTGGCGCGGTCCCGTTATAGCCGGCGCGGTAAAACAGTTCTGGACGGACGTTGTTTGGGGCGATGTGGATTACATGTTTGTCGACCTGCCTCCGGGAACCGGCGATGTTCCGCTCACCGTGTTCCAGTCACTTCCCGTAAAAGGAATAATTGTTGTGACAAGCCCGCAGGAGCTTGTGTCGATGATTGTCACAAAGGCAGTTAAAATGGCGGAGCTTATGAATGTTCCGGTGCTTGGAATAGTGGAAAACTATTCGTATTTCGTCTGCCCGGACTGCGGCAAAAAGCACTATATCTACGGTGAGAGCCATGTAAAAGAAATTGCGTCAAAGCACGGCATAAGAAACACGGTGCAGCTTCCGATAAATCCCAAGCTGTCCGCGGCATTCGACAAGGGCATGACGGAGCTTTCGGACTGCCCCGAGTTCTCGGAATTTGCCGATAAAATAATAAAATGACGGACGGCACAAGCCGCGCGTTCATGGGCAGGAAGCTCGATGTTTTTCCGGACACCTTCGTGTGCTTCGACATCGAAACAACGGGTCTTTCTCCCGGACGCGACGACATAATAGAAATATCGGCACTGAAGCTCGAAGATAATAAGATAACCGACAGCTTTTCAAGGCTTATCCGCATAAACCGCCCTCTGCCGCCGTTCATCCGTTCACTGACGGGCATAACCGACGACATGCTCAGGAGCGGCGACTGTGCGGAAAGCGTTCTCGCGGATTTCTGTGATTTTACCGCGGGATACATAGTAATGGGACATAATGTACGCTTTGATATCGGCTTTGTGTATGACAACTGTCTGTCAAAGCTCGGAACATTTTTCGAAAACGACTATGTAGACACGCTCTCAGTTTCACGCAGACTTCTGAAAGGCTTACGGCATCACAGGCTTGACGATATCGTCGAGCACTTCGGCATTGAGGGGCGTACGCTCCATCGCGCTCTCGGCGACGTTGAGCTTACGGTAAAATGCTACTATAAGCTGCGCGAACAGGCAGAAAGCGCCGCAGCACTCAAATAAACCGATAAGACACGGTATAATTCTCTGCATATTTGATTGCATTGCCATAATACGAAAAATTTTATATTACCGCCCGGTTTAATTACGGATTGTTCATACAAAAACGAATTGTTTTCGGGTATCGGAAGGAAGGAACCACATATGAGCACAGATCAGATTTTGCTCTCTACCGCAGTCAGTCTTTTTGCGGGACTTATCATGACAAGAATTTTGAAGCCGTTCAAGCTTCCCGACGTAACGTCTTACCTTATCGGCGGCGTTCTTATCGGCACATTCTGCTTAGGCAGATTCATTTTCAACGGTTATGCCGTCGGCTTCAACGACACCGTCGCCCCTGCGGATGCATTCGGCATAGTGTCCGATGTTGCGCTCGGCTTTATCGCATTTGATATCGGCAATGAGTTCAGATTAAGCGAATTGAAAAAAACGGGCAAACAGGCGACGGTCATCGGCATTCTGCAGGCTCTCGCGGCAACGGCATTTGTTGATATCGCTCTTATCTGCGTTCATTTTATAATTGTCAAAGCAATGGGCAGAGATCTGCTTCCGATTCCGGCGTGCATCATTCTCGGCGCGATAGCAACCGCCACTGCGCCTGCGGCTACGCTTATGGTTGTGCGGCAGTATAAGGCAAAGGGACCTCTTACGGATCTTCTTCTCCCGATAGTGGCGCTTGACGACGCTGTCGGACTTATCGTGTTTGCAATATCATTCGGTGTGGCAAAGGCTCTTCACGGCGGAAGCGTAGACGTTATATCCGTTGTGATAAACCCGCTTATTGAAATAGTCCTGTCCGTAATCATCGGCACTGCAGTAGGCTTTGCGGTGTCACAGATTGAAAAGCTGTTCCATTCGCGTTCAAACCGTCTGACGCTTCTTATAACGTTCGTCTTTATAACGGTTGTGCTCGCACACCTGTCGTTTGAAATCGGCAGAGTGGAGCTTGCAGCGTCCCCTCTCCTCACCTGCATGATGTTCGGCACGGTTTTCTGCAACGTATGCAAAACGTCTGAGGAAATGATGGAGCGTGTGGAGCGCTGGACAAAGCCGATTTACATTCTTTTCTTTGTGATAAGCGGCGCAAGCCTTGATCTCTCGGTGTTCAAACAGCCCGTTTTTGTTTTGATAGGTGTGATTTACATTCTGTTCCGTTCACTCGGCAAATATCTCGGCGCAATGGGAAGTGCGAAGCTGATGAAATGCGAGCCGAGCACGGTTAAATATCTCGGAATAACGCTTCTTCCTCAGGCGGGCGTTGCGCTCGGAATGATAAGCGTTGTCGCCTCCGATAACGTTTTCGGGCCTATGCACATAGGCAACACGGTTCGCTTCGTTGTGCTTTTTGCCGTGCTTATATACGAAATAGTCGGTCCTGTTTTCACGAAATTCGCGCTTACAAAAGCAGGCGATATCACGGCAAAGCCTGCCGGCAAAACAGCCCGTGTGGAAAACGGCAGCAAGGCTTAAAAAGGAGTCCGTATGAGAAAAACGAAAATAGTTTGCACGATTGGTCCGGCAAGCAGCAGCGAAAATACACTCCGCGAAATGTGCCTCGCCGGAATGAATGTGGCGCGTCTCAATTTTTCGCACGGGACGCACGAAGCGCATCTCAAAACGCTCAATCTTATAAAAAAAGTGAGAAGCGATCTCGGACTGCCTATCGCCGTGCTGCTTGACACAAAAGGCCCCGAATACCGCATCGGCGTTTTCGAGAACGGCAAAGCAGAACTTAAAGAAGGCGACGAGTTTACTTTTACGTCCGACGATATAATCGGCGACGAAAAACGTGTAAGCGTAAGCTACAAAAATCTGCCGTCGGAGCTTAAACCGGGTGACACCGTGCTCCTGAATAACGGTTTGCTCATATTTAAGGTTGAAAAAACAACCGAAACAGATGTCATATGTCGCGTTGAATCGGGAGGAATACTCTCCGACAGAAAAAGCATGAGTTTTCCCGGCAAGGTGTTAAAGCAGGTCTATTTAAGCGAACAGGACAAATCCGACATTCTTTTCGGCATTGAAAACGGCGTTGATTTCATCGCCTGCTCGTTCGTATCGTGCCGACAGGATCTGATTGACGTAAAAAACTTTATGCGCAAGCACAACTGCACGGACATAGAGCTTATCGCAAAAATAGAAAACCGCTCCGGCGTAGATAACATTAAGGATATCTGCGAGGAATGCAGCGGCATTATGATAGGCCGCGGCGACATGGGCGTTGAAATTCCGTTTGAGGAGCTGCCGGCGATTCAGAAAAAAATCATAACAACGTGCCGCCTACTCGGAAAACGCGTTATCACTGCCACCGAAATGCTCGAATCAATGATAACCAATCCTCGTCCCACAAGAGCGGAAATATCGGACGTTGCAAACGCCGTATACGACGGCACCAGCGCAACAATGCTGTCGGGCGAAACCGCAATGGGACACGATCCCGTACTCACCGTGCAAACAATGGCAAGCATTGCGGAATACACCGAAAAGAGCATCCGTTACGAACGCAGATTTTATACAACGGAATTCCATATCAAAAACACCGTTGACGCCGTGTCGCACTCAACGTGCGGGATGGCTATCGACATAGCCGCGAAAGCGATAGCGGTGTGCACCATTTCGGGAATGACGGCGCGCATGGTGTCGCGTTTCCGTCCTCCCGTCGATATTCTCGGAATAACGACAAACGAAAAAACATGGCGCAAGCTCGCACTCTCATGGGGCGTAACACCCGTGATGTGCGAAATGCACAGCTCACTCGACGTCCTTTTCTATGAGGCAAAAAACATGGCGAAAAAATGCTTTGACTTAAAACCCGACGACAAGCTCGTTATAACCGGAGGACTGACGAACGGAAAATCGGGCAACACAAATGTAATAAAGGTTGAAGTAATTTGACAGCCGTTTTTTACGAAAATAATTTCTCCCGCGGCAGATTTTGATTTCTGCTGCGGGAGTCTTTTTGTCTCTTATATTTGCCTTTTGAGTATTACGGTTCCGAATGCCGCGCAATGCTTAAAACCGCAGCCGTTATCATTCAACCGTAACCGATTGTGCGAGATTGCGCGGTTTATCAATATCGCAGCCGCGGGCAAGCGCCGTGTAATATGCATAGAACTGAAAAGGAACAACCTCGATAATATTGAAAAACAACGGTTCGATATCCGGCAGGACTATCAGCTCATCAATATCGGTCAGTCGTTCCGCGATTGACTGCGGAGCGCAACAAATCGTGTAGGCGCCGCGTGCGCGGACTTCCTTGATATTGTTTACGGTCTTCGACGCGGTAACGGGTTGGCTCAAAAATGCAAACACCCGCATTCCCGGTTCGACAAGTGAGATAGTGCCGTGTTTAAGCTCCCCCGCAGGGCAGCTTTCGGCGTGAATATAAGTTATCTCTTTCATTTTAAGCGCCGCTTCAAGCGCTGCGGCATAGTCAAGCCCGCGTCCTATAAAAAACATCGACGAGGCGTCTTTCAAATCGGAAGCGTGTTTTTTCGCGTGCGCATCCGACCGCAAAACGATTTCGAGCGCGTGCGGAAGCTGCGTAAGACTCTTTGTAAGCTCCGCTTCCCTTTCGGCTGCAAGAGCTCCGAGCTCTCTGCCGAACCAGATCGCAAACATATACAGGGCTGCAAGCTGCGTGGTGTAGCCTTTTGTGGTAGCTACGGCAGTCTCCTGCCCCGCACAGGTGTAAATAACGTCTCCGCATTCCTTTGCGATAAGACTGTCAACAACATTCACAACGCCGACCGTACGCGCTCCGCGCCTTTTGGCCTCACGCAGCGACGCAAGCGTATCGGCTGTTTCACCCGATTGACTTATCGGCACAACAAGCGTCGAGGAATCCGTCATCGGCTCCATGTATCTGAATTCGCTCGCAATAAACGCATAAGACGCAATGCCTGTCAGCGCACGGAAAACCGCGGCGGCAGCCACTCCGGCATGATACGCGGAGCCGCAGGCAACAAAGCATATTTTTTTTATATTTCGAACGGCGTTACCGTCGAACAGCGAAAAATCAAACGCTACTTCGCCGTTTTTTATATGCGCGCCGAGTGTCCGCCGAACGGCGTCCGGCTGTTCAAAAATCTCTTTGAGCATATAGTGAGCCATACCGTTTTTTCCGTAATCACCGCTGCCGACATCGAGCACCGTCAGTTCCTTTTCAACGGGTTCGCCGTTAAAGTTATAAAACGACGCGCTGTCCGGGCGCAGCACAGCCGCCTCACCGTCGTTGAGGTAAACCGCCTTTTTTGTATGCTCCGCAACAGCCGAAATATCAGACGACGCAACCGTCTTGTCTTTTCCGATGCCGATGATAAGCGGACTGAAGTTTCTGATCGCAATAACCGTATCCGGTTCGTCGATACACATAAGCGCCGCGGCAAAGGTTCCTTCAAGCCGCTTTGCCGCATTAAGCACCGCTTTCAGGAAGTTTCCTCGGTAATACTTCTGAACAAGGTGAACTATCGTCTCCGTGTCCGTATCGCTTTTAAACACGTGTCCTTCGTTCAAAAGCTCTGCCTTGAGCGCTTCGTAATTTTCTATTATGCCGTTGTGAACTACGGCAAAGTGCCCGTCCTCACTCAAATGAGGGTGAGCGTTTCGTTCCGTGGGCGCTCCGTGAGTTGCCCAGCGGGTGTGACCGATTCCGACGGAGCCGTAAAACGGCGCGGAGTTGTATTTTGCTTCAAGCTCGGCAACTCTTTTTGTGGTTTTACAGGTTCTTATCACGCTGTCACTCATCACCGCAAGTCCGGCTGAATCGTATCCTCTGTACTCAAGTCTTTCAAGTCCTTTAATAAGATGCGGGGCAACGCTTCCGCGCTCCGCAAATGCAATAATACCGCACATATGACCTCCGTTTTTAAAAATGGGCGCAATTGTCCCATAAAGCATAGCGTTTAGTTTTTTTCACGGTGAAACACGCTTTGTTTTCCGGTTGCCCGAAGTTTTTCCCGTGCTTCTGCGATCCGTGTGTAACCGCGGGGCATCCGCCGAATGTTTCGATAAACCCCGACCTCGTCAACCGCTATGCCGTGTGCGGTCCCGGCGCTTCTTTTTTTCACGGTGTCCGTTTTCGCTCCTTTCGACTCAAAATTTACGGCATTTATATCAAAGACACAGATGTATATATTTTACATTGATTTTTGCGAGCTGTAAACTGTGTTTTTGCACAAAGATAATCTTCGTTGTGCGAAAAAGGTATTTATAACAGAGAAAAAAACAATTTGTCTCACATTTTTCACCGCACCCGAAAAAAAATGTCACTCTTGCATAAAAACACAAAAAGCCGCAAAATACAAAAGAAAAATTCCTTTGCACCTTACGGCTTTTATTATTTACACTTCTTCACCGAAAAAAGCATAAATACCGAAATCATTTTATTTCTTCTCAAAAAAACATTCCGACATTACTTTTTTCTCTTATTTTTTCTTATCACGACTCCAACCGTTGATAAAACCGCACACACGGCAACTGCCGCCGCAATTCTTGCACCTGTGGCGGTAACATTTTTCAGGGTATTTTCCTTTCTGTTCATCATTTAATTCTAACTTATATTCCACATCGGTATCACCGCCTTTATTCTTTTACAATATTATTCTATCGGTATTCTTTCATATTGTCAATATATCCGCTGTGTATTTTTCAAAAAAAATAAAAAAAATAAAAACCGCTGCATCCGAATGCAACGGTCTTTTTTCAAACATCAGTTGTTTTTAACTTTTTCCCAAAGGGTGTTTATATAGTCAAGTGTTTCGGCATCAAGGTTTTTGTAGGCGTATTTGTTATAGTCCGCCGCAAAGTTATCCGTCGGAGGATAAAGAACCTTCATAGCCTCCTCGCCCATATCCGATTTATACGTTTCGCTGTTATAAACGACCTTGTTGGGAGACGCATAGTATGTCGCCTCGGCATTTGCAACCGCAGGCTCCTCGGAGAGCATATAGTTTATGAATATCTCCGCAAGCTCCTTGTTGCGGCATGCCGACGGAATGCACATTGCGTCGATATAGTAGTTTGTGGGATCGGGATAGTAGAATTTAAGGTCAACGTTTTCCGCCTGATCTTCTTTCATCGTGAAGTAGTCGCCGGCATAATACGCGCCTATTGCAGCTTCGCCCGACTCCATGTAGTTGAAAATTTCATCCATAACAAGACCGTATCTCAGAGATTTCTGCTTCTGAAGTTCTTCAAAAGCTTTGTCCCAATCGGCTGTGTCGGTTGTATTCACATCAATTCCGAGTTTATACATCGCGGTGCCGAATGCGTCGCGGGAATTGTTGAACTGAAGTATTTTCTTCGCGTACTTTTCGTTCCACATAAGATCCCAGCCTTTTGCGTCGGCTTCGTCAACTTCGTTTGCATTGTAAATAATGCCGACGATACCGTAGGCGTACGGCACGGTGTAAGCATTGTCGGGGTCGTAATACAGTCCCTTGAAGTTATCGTCGATATTCTTGTAATTGGGAATGTTGCTGAAATCAAGCTTCATGAGCATATCTTCGCTGCGCATACGGGCAATCATATAATCGGACGGAATTATAACGTCGTAGCTTACCGCGCCGGATTTGAGCTTCGCGTACATATCCTCATTGCTTGTAAAAGTCTCATAGTTAACCTTTACTTTACGACCGTATTCGGCTTCGTACCATTTCTCAAATTCCTTTTCGGTATAAAAAGAACCTTCGCTGCCGTCGGAGATATACTCGCCCCAGTTATAAACATTCAGCACGAGCGATTTTTCCGACTTGCATCCGGCAAAGCAGAACGCAAACGACGCAAAAAGCGCAAGAGAGAGAATAACGGATAATACTTTTTTCATAATACTGTCCTCCCGACATTATTTTTTGTTTCTGTGTTTCTTTTTCGGTCTTGATTCATCCTTTTCGGCAAGATTCGAGAGCATCAAAAGGATAAGCACCGCAAAGAAAATTATTGTAGCAAGAGCATACATCTTCGGCGTGACGGTCTTTTTGGTCATTCCGTAGATGCGTATCGGCAGTGTCTGGAAGCCGTTGCCCGCAGTGAAATAGCTTATCACGAAGTCATCGAGCGAGAGTGTAAACGCCATGATAAGCCCCGTTAAGATTCCGGGGAGAATCTCGGGAAGCTGTACCTTAAAAAACGCCCTGCCGGGGGAGCATCCGAGATCGCGCGCGGCTTCGGGGAGTGCTTTATCCGCCTGTGCGAGCTTCGGAAGCACCTGCAATATAACATACGGCAGACAGAAGGTTATGTGAGCGATAAGCATGGTCGCAAAATTGAGGCTTGTGGACGCTCCGAAAAGTCTGCCGATAAAAACAAACATGAGCATAAGGGAGATGCCCGTTATGATATCCGGGTTCACCATGGGGATATTCGTAACGGTGTCGATTGCCGTACGGTACCATTTACTGCGAATCTTATCAATTCCGACCGCGGCGGCGGTGCCCATAACGGTTGAAATAACGGATGCCGAAAACGCAAGGATAAGCGTGTTTTTGACGGATGTAAGCGTCTGTTCGTCCCTGAAAAGCTCTCTGTACCACTTAAGCGAAAAACCCGAAAAAACCGACAGGCTCTTTGCGTCGTTAAATGAGAACACAAGCATTATCACAATGGGCGCGAACAGAAAAACAAACGCAAGCGCCATATATATTTTGGACGCCGTTTTCATGTGTGCACCCCCTTATATTTTGCGTCGGCACAGCGGCGCAGCACCGCCATGGCGGCAAGCAGCACAACCATCATGATAAAGGCGATAGCTGCCGCGAAATGGAGATTGTTTGCGATATACTGCCCCTCTATAGCGTCGCCTATGAGGAAAAATTTGCCGCTGCCGAGCTTTTGTGAAATGTAGAATGTGCTCACCGACGGAATAAGCACCATTGTTATGCCCGAAATCACGCCGGGCACGGTGAGCGGAAAAATAACGCGGCGCAGCACGCCGAGCGAATTGCAGCCGAGGTCGTAAGCCGCCTCGATGAGCTTAACGTCAAGCTTCGCCATAACCGAATAGACGGGCAGAATCATATACGGAAGATAGTCGTACACCATTCCTATTACAACGGCGGACTGCGTGCCGATTATGTGAAACGGTCCGATGCCGAGCCTGCCCAAAAACGTGTTGAGAATGCCGGTGTCCTGCAAAATGGTCATCCATGCGTATGTTCTGATAAGGAAATTCATCCACATGGGAATCATAATTATCGTTATCATCGTTTTCTGGGTTTTCGGCTTCATGCGGGAAATAATGTACGCAATCGGATAGCCGAGCAAAAAACATATGAGAGTCGAAATTACGGCAAGACGCACCGAACGCCTGAAAATGAGTATATATGTCCGTACCTTTGTAACACTGCCGTCGGCAGCCGTTATTTCGGAAATTGCGTTGAAAAATCTGGATATATTGTCGAACGTAAAATTAAAATTATCGTCGGTAAACGCGTAGTACGCGATAAACACAAGCGGAACCAGTATAAACAGCATCGCCCACACCGTGTACGGCGCCGACAGCATACGCTGCATAACCGATGCTTTTTCTCTAACTGCGGTGTTTGCGGATTTTTTCATTCCTCCGTCTCACTTTCCGCATCCGAAAGCTCGTCAAGCTCGTTGCTGAACGAGGAGTAGTCGCCGAACATACCCGAATACTCCGATTTTTTCATGATATGAATTGCGTCCGGCTCAATGTAAAGACCGACCTTTTCGTCAACTCCGACAAAATCTGTAGTCTGAATCATCCACATAAAGCCGCCTATATCAACTATTATTTCATAGTGGACTCCCTTGAAGGTTACGGATGTGACAGTGCCGGTGAGCATTCCCTTTTCCGGAGTGACAACGTCCACGTCTTCGGGACGGACGACAACATCAACCGGTTCATCCTTGCCGAAGCCGCCGTCAACGCAATCGAAGGTATGCCCCGAAAAACTGACTACGCAATCTCTGCGCATGATGCCGTCGACAATATTGCTTTCACCGATGAAATCGGCTACAAACGCATTTTTCGGTTCGTTGTAAATATCGGTAGGAGTGCCTATCTGCTGAATCTTGCCGCCGTCCATCACTACTATGGTGTCGGACATCGACAGCGCCTCCTCCTGGTCGTGTGTAACAAAAATAAACGTTATTCCGA
>OMRJ01000004.1 GCA_900313475.1 uncultured Eubacteriales bacterium
CATTCTCATCTTTTCTCCGGCAGTCGCCGCAACAGCCGAAAAGGGTGGTCTGCTCTCTGTCGACCGAAAAATCACAGTCGCCGAACACCACTTTGAGGACATCATCGGTCTGCGCATCGGGCATGTGGATAAGCCGTCCGCACTCGGTGCATTTCAGATGCAGGTGATGATGACATTCCTCGCCGCCGGCTATCTGATAGCGAAAGCGTTTTGAACCGTCGGGCACAAATCTTTTTACCGTTCCGTCTTCACACAATCGGTTTATCAGACGGTATACCGTGCTTCTGCCGGGTGCATCCGGACTGTTTTTTTCAAGAGCCGACACAATCTCGTCTGCGGTAAACGCCCTGCCGGAATACCGTGTGAGAAAATCGACAAGTGATCTTTTTTGCTGTGTGTTGTAATGAGCCATCCGACTCCCTCCGGAGAAATCAATGTGAGAAACAGTCCCAAATTTTGACTGCTTTCTTATTATACATCTGTTTGCGTATTTGTCAAGACAAATTGAGAATAATTCCCGAATTATCTGTAAAGAACATAACGAAAAAATTTTTTTGTACATTTACAAGCCGAAAATTAAAATTAACTGTTGAATTTGCGCCACATGTATGATATCATAACCTTTGTCGAAAAATATACAAAGTGAGGAAATAATATAATGGCAGAAAGAAAACACAGAGCCGAAGACAGGCGCGTAAAAAGAACAAAAAAAATCCTTCGCGACAATCTTTTTAAGCTGATGGAAACGCGCACGGCAGATGAAATCACGGTAAAAGAGCTTACCGAAGCGGCGGACGTTAACCGCTCCACTTTCTACTTCTACTATAAAGATATAAACGATATGATCCGTCAGATCCAGGCCGAGATTTACAGCGTTTTTGAAGCGGAGGTCATTTCGCCCGAAGCGAAATTTGACACAATTTCGGATTTTGTGGCGTATATCACACGTTTTCTCGTTTTCTGCAAAACAAACGAAAAAATATGTAAATTTGTTATCAGCAACGATCCGAACAACAACCTCACAAATATGATTAAAAAACGGTTGCTCGAATTTATTCCCGATTCGGAAAAGGTGTTTGACGTCGATAACCCGAAAAGATATCTCACCTGCTTTGCCGTGGCGGGTTTTTGGCAGACGATACTCAACTGGATGTATGACGGCATGAAAATTTCACCCGACGAAATGGCTGCCTTTATGACCAACGTCTATTTCTTCGGCGGCAGAACCGTTCTTATAGAAAAATAACGAAAGGACCGGCAGGTAATATATGAACTACACTTATAAAACACGCGGCACATGCTCCTCGTCGATAAATTTCGACATTGACGGTGACGTTATTTCAAACGTCCGCTTCACCGGCGGCTGCAACGGCAATCTTAAGGCAATATCAAAGCTTGTGGACGGAATGACCGTTGAAAAAATCGAAAAAGTGCTTGCGGGCAACACCTGCGGTCCGCGCGCCACATCGTGCGCAGATCAGCTTGCAAAGGCTGTCCGCGCTGCATACGAAGCAGAGAAAAATGTTTAAGTACGGTTTTTCCCACACTTTTATCAAAGCAGACGTATAAAAAAATGTTTTTTTACACCCGAAATCGGCGAATAAACCGCTTTTCGGGTGCTTTTTTATAAAAAGAATAAAATTCAAAAGGCTTTTGTTAAAAAATTATAAAAAAAACATTTACAAATTATTTCCGATATGTTTTAATATACATAAAGAGAGAAATAAACCGACATTTTAAGGAGTGAATTTTATGCCGGGAACAAACGAGTATGTAAAACAGTTCGGAAATATTTCCTTTACCGAACGCCCGTTCGGCGATGCCGATAATATCGCTCTCTGCGAAGTCTTTTACATGCCGCTCGAACGTGTCGTATCGGAGTCCTTCGATGACGAACCGCGCGCGTTCACCGATGTCTGCAACAGTCTTTTTGAACTGAACGGATGCGAACACAAGCCTGTAGGGCTTATCATAAACCGCGGAATAAGCGAAAAGCTTATGAAAATGTCGGTTATGCCGCGTTTTGCCGAGATGAAAGTGCTCGCATGCAAACACGTATACAACGAATCGCCCGCCGTGCAGTTTGACGCCGCTGCATTTATTTTGCCGGACGGCACAAACGTCGTGATATTCAGAGGAACCGATGACACGATTGCAGGCTGGAAAGAGGATCTTGACATATACACGAAAAAAAACATTCCGTCCTACAAGTATTCCGTCGAATATCTTGAAAAGGCAGCCGAAACGCTCACCGGGGATATAATAGTGTGCGGCCACTCAAAAGGCGGCAATGTAGCGCTTTATGCTGCGCTTAACTGTTCACCCGCGGTTGCCGACAGGATAAAGCTGCTCTACAACAACGACGGACCCGGTTTTCACGATCTGCGCCTGTTTGCAACTCCCGCCTACCGCGAGCTGCTGCCGCGATACCGTCATCTTATTCCGCAGTCTTCGTTTGTTGGAATGCTTCTCGCGCACGATGACGACTACACGGTGGTGAAAAGCTCCCGGCTCATGGGAATTCTCCAGCACGACCTTGCGACATGGCAGATTGAGGACGGTGAACCCGTAACAACGAAACTGTCGATCCTCGGCAAACTCAACGACAGAGGGCTTGCCGACCTTATTTTGAGAATTTCCGATGAGCAAAGCGAGGTTGTGAACGCGATAACCGCGGCTCTGCTCGGATCCTCCGGAGAAAAGGATCTCACCGGACTTGTAAAAAACGCCGACACGGCGCTGCGCGGAATAAACGCGGCATGGCGCTCACTCGACTCCGATATGAAACAGAAATTCTTCGCGATATTCAAAGGCTCCGCCGCACTTATAGTCGGAGCGGCACGCGAGGTACGCAAAGAATCCGCCGCACAGTTAAAGAACATGATAAGACAGCGGCGAAAGGCAAGAGCATAATTCGATTCGGGTTTTGAGGTGCAGGCTTGCTGACGCAAGTCAAGACGAAAAGGGCGAAAAGTGCCGAAAAGGGGCACTGACGGGCGACATGGGTTCGA
>OMRJ01000027.1 GCA_900313475.1 uncultured Eubacteriales bacterium
CTCCGGCGCCTTCTCCGACGGGAGCGGATAACATGCAACGCGTTCATCACCGAAATCGACTGCGCAGATATAGTCGCCGTTCTTTGCAAGGCTGCGAAGCGATACCTTCGACAGCACCTCGGATATCTTTGCCGGGTCGGTAATTATGTTTTCCGTGTAGGTCTTCACGCCCTCGGTAAGACTCATCGGCGAATCTGTCTTATAGTTGTAGACGTTTTCGCCGGACAGAGCAAACGCAAGCATGTCGCGCGACATGAAAGTTCCGCCTCTGTAGATGCTGTAGGAGCTTTCCATCGACGAAAAGTCAAGCTTTATGAACGACACCGTTTTCGGGGTAAGACGGCTCCTGAACACTTCTTCGAGTCCCGAATTTTTCAGTGCGGAGATTGTGTTCGTCATTTTTTCGGTCACGATAACGGTGTAGGCATAGCCGTAGTCGCGGAATATCTCATACAGCCTGTCGGTGCCGTAGCGGAGCTTTTTGTTTTTCTCCGTCTCCTCCGGGAGGACTTCGCCTTCGTCGGTTTCATCTTCGGGCGTACCGTCGTCGGGAAGCTCGTTTTCATTGACCGTTTCGGGCAATTGCTTCGACACAGGCTCCGTATACTGCGGGGCTCCGGTCATCCCCTCTACGGATATTTCCGGCGCGTCGGCTGAAAATGTGAGCACACCGAGCGGCTTTGACGTGCTGTCAAACATATCTGCGGCGGTAAGCGCGGCAAGGTCTTTTTTCACGGCATCCTTAAGCGCGTAAAATTCGGTTTTTTCGAGGTCAAGCGCATAGTTTTCATTGAGAGTAGTCGGATAGAAAACGACGCTTGAGTTTTCATAGACGAACGCGCCGTAGGCGGCATCTTTATATTCGATGAACATGCCGCTGTCGTTTTTAAGCGTTGACCAGTCGGTGCCGAGCAGCTTTTCATACTGCGCTTTGCAGGCAGCCGAAGCGCAAAGCTCGAGCGTTTCGCGGAGAAGCTTTTCGCTTTTCACAAAAACCTTGCGGCTCTCGTTTCTGCCGTTTTTGAGAACATATCTGAAGGTGAGCACTGCGATAGCGCCGTCGTTGTCGGTGTTGGCGTCGACGAGCTTTTTGTGAAGCGCCGTCACCTCTTTTATATCATTTTCGCCGGTCATTTCGGGCAGCTCCGAAAAGCCGCGCTGCAGATTCGCCCTGATAAACGGATTTATCAAATAGGTCGTAGATATGTAAGATCTTGAGTTGACGTCAAGGGAGGAACCCCACACGGGAACCGCAACCGCCGCCGCCCTGACATCGGACGTGTCGGGGACGTATTTCGCGTAACCGAACAGTCCCGAGGAGAAAATGCCGATTATTATTCCGATGACGGCGGCATGTGCCGCGAACTTATAGCACGATTTAACAATAAGCTTGAAATTCCGTTTCAGGAATATTTCAAACAGTATATATATCACAAACGCCGCTGCGGCACTGCCGATAATCAGCTCTTTAAGCGGATAGTAATTTATTTCGGTAAGCGGAATTGCGACGGCAGCCATGATCAACTCAAACAGCACGGCGTTTGCAAGCACCTTGTTTGTGTTGAGGAAGCCGCAGTTTTCGGCGTTGCGGCGCACAAAGAACACGCAGCCTATCACCGTTATAATAACGGCAACGGGAATCCAGAACAGCGAGATGCCGAAATTCGGGAACGTAAACGGCGTTGAATCGGCAAGAAGAAGCTGCGACTGTTTGACGGTGCCGCTCGAATAGCTGAAAAGGTCGTCGGCAAAAAACAGAACGGGATTGTAGCGGCTGAATTTGGTAAGAAGCGACTGCCCCGTCAGGCTGTCGAAAAAGCCCGATGTGCCGAATGTCCTGATTTGAGACTTGAAAGTGGCTGCCGGGATGAACGCCGTCAGCAGATTCTGGAGAGCCAAAAGCACCGCGGAGGGAAATGCAAGCACGCCGACGGAATAGAAAATTCCCTCGCTCACCGTGCCGACCGACGAAAAAACGGCTGCCGAAACGGAGAAGCACAGCAGTGAGAATATCCACATTCCGAGGAAAATGTGCAGATAGGCAACGCTGAGCTGCCACGACAGCTTAAGATAGATAAGGTTTACGATGAAGCCGGCTGTCACCGCCAGAACGGGAGGGACAGTGAGCATGACCGCGCCCGAAAACCATCGCGACAAAAACAGCGTGCGGCGCTTGATGCCGAGTGAATAATAGACATTCACCGTATGCTTATCTGCCATAAAGCGCAGCAGAATGACCGCCGCGGTTATGCTCAGCAGCGCAACGGAAATCAAAACGGCGTAGCACAGAACCCGTTCTTCGAATATGCTTGTAAAGAATTTTATTGTATCGGAAAGCTTTTCGGTCGATGCGGCTCCGAGCGATTTCTTTTTTTCGGACAGCGTAAACGCGGGAGCAATTGCGAAAACGAGCAGCTCAAGCAGCGCGATGCAGACCGAGGGCAGAATTGCGGTGCGAAGTCCCGAAAAGAAGGTGTATGCGGCGCCTTTTTTCTTACTTAAATATTTGTGAGAAGTCATAGTCGGTTCCCTCCACTTCCTCCAAGAATATTTCCTCCATTGAAAGGGGGAATTTTTCGAGATAGACAGGCTTCTTCGCCCTGATAAGCGCTTCCGCCTCCTCCACGCTGCCGCGCACGGTAAGCGTTATCAGTCTGCCGTCCTTTGTAAACGAGCGCACGGCGACGTCGGAGAAATCGTCCTCCGTTTTGTCGTCGCCCTCGGCAAACGCCATGCGGAATTTCGTGTAGTCCTCGCCGATATCCTTCATGTCGTGGTCAAGCGCAAGCTTTTTGCCGTTTATCAGTCCGAAACGGTCGCACCTACCGCCGAGGTCATGCAGATTGTGCGATGAAATGATGACCCTTGCGCCGCGGTCGCGTGTGTACTCCGTGACAAGATTTTTTATAAGCGTGCGTTTCTGTGGGTCAAGTCCGTCAAACGACTCGTCGAGCAGCAGGAAATCGGGATTTGTGGACATTGCGAGCACCAGCTCCGCCTGACGCTGCATGCCCTTTGAAAAGCCGTTGATGCTCTTTTTCGGGTCGAGTCCGAACACCTTCGTAAGATTGCGGAACGTGTCAAAGCTGAATTCGGGATAGTAGCCGCGGTAAAAATGCGCCATTTTCTCCATACTCGCATACGGCTG
Source organism: uncultured Eubacteriales bacterium (assembly GCA_900313475.1). Classification (GTDB taxonomy): domain Bacteria; phylum Bacillota; class Clostridia; order Oscillospirales; family Acutalibacteraceae; genus RUG806. The sequence goes on from OMRJ01000027.1 coordinate 3,149, forward strand.
AAAGTACAAATCGTCGGGGACGTAGAACAGCCGCGCCTTCATACGCGCGTTGTCAAAAATATCCTCTCCCTCGAAAAGCACCTCGCCGCCGTTCGAGCGGTAAACGCCGGCAACGGTTTTGAGAAGCGTGGTCTTGCCGGCTCCGTTGTAGCCGATAAGCCCGTAGATGCAGTTTTCCGGCACCTTGAAACTGATGTTTTCAATCGCCGTGTACCTGCCGTAACATTTCGTTACGCCGTTAATCTCAATCATAAAAACACCTTCGCTTTTTAATTCGGATTTCGGAATTATTTTTTACCTGTGTTTCCATTATATCGGAAAAAAAAACCCGTTTCAACAGTCTTAATAAAATCTTTAGAAACTCATAAAAAGGTGCTGTAAAAAAACCGGTTTTTTTACAGCACCTTTTTTAGGGGATAGGAAAAAAAGATGAGGAACAGACAAACTGAGCAAAATCAAGGCTTCGGACTTGATTTTGTTTGCCCGAAGACGTACAAAGGTACGTCGAGCGGCGAAGTTTGTCTGTAGTATAAAACATAAAAAGAACTTCTTCTTAATTACCGGAGCAAACTTATGCGGTTATCGCAGTCTTTCGGATTTGCAATTCCGTTAACTTATCATGCAAAAGCGTTGATCTTTACTGTTTTATACGGTCATCGCTTTTTTTACATCCCCTTTTTTGAATTATTTCGGTTTTTCACCGCAGTAACGGCAGCGTCCGTCCTTTGTAAGCGCACCGAGAGCGCCGCAGTGCGGACATCTGACGGGAAGCGAATCCGCGTTGTTATAATAAGGATTCTCGCTCAAATGCACGTGGTCGGCAGTCTCCTTATGCGCCTGATAGTTTTCATCCTTCGTGCGCTCGCGGTGACGGCGGGAAAGATAAAATATCAAAAACGCAAGAGCAACAACACCCGAAAGGCTCGCAAAATACACTGTCATTGCGGTTCTTGTAACATAATATGAGCCATCCCGGCTGCTGTCGGGTTCGGTTTCGATAAGGTTCGGGAAATTTCCGTCCGTTTCCTTTTCGGTAATTTCGGAGGCTTCCGCCGTCTCGGCATTTTCCCGTGTTACGCCCGGCTCGGTCGGTGCTTCGGTTTCGTCCGACGCTTCAACCGTGTTTTCGGCGGAGGACGGTTCGTTCGGTTCCTCAAGCTGCTCTGAAATATTCTTCACCGAGCGGTCGAGCGCGTATCGAATGCAATCGCCCATTTCCATGCCTGCCTCCGCGTTCGCGTCAACCCCGTCCAGAATATCCTGCGCGTCCGTCTCGTCAAACGCATTGCCGGTGTCGAGTCCGCAGATATACCAACTTGTGTAATTCCCGCCGTCATCAACGACAAAAAGAATAATAACGTGTCCTTCGTCATCAAAAAGCTCATTGTATGTATCAAACAGAAATTCATTGATATCGCCGTAGGACGGGTTATATGTGTTGCTCACCTCACGCCGCAGCATCAGCACCGCCTGCACGCCCGTGAGCCTGTATATCTCCGTCAGCGACCGTGTGATGCCCGATATGTCATTTTGCGAAAGCATATTATCTCCGTCGATAACGGACTTTGCAGAAGGTCTGCACGCGCCGTCGGGCAGACGCACACGGTTCGCACGCTCCGTCTTGTTTTCCAAAAGGGAATATTCTTCGGCTTCGACCGCAACGCTCGACGGCTCGCGAAGAAAATTTCTTATATTTTTGACAGCTCTTTGCGGAAGTCCGCTTGCGTAAAGCGCGACAATAATGATAAACAGAAGCGGTTCGATAAAAAAGCTTCTGCGCCGTCCGCGTCCGCCGTCGGGTGCTTTGCCTCCCGAATTGTTTGTGCCGTTAACCGTGTTGTGCGGCATTGCGCCGCCGTGACTGCCGCCGGAATAACCGCTGCCGGACCCTCCCGAAAAGCCGCCGCCTCCCGAAAAGCTGCCGCTGTTGCCGCCGCCTCCCGAAAAGCTGCCGCTGTTGCCGCCGCCTGCACTGCCGGGCATATTCATCGCTCCTCTCATAATTTCGGCAAAAACGCGCAAAACCCGTCCGCCGCAATATATATAGATTTATATAGATATTTATTTCTTTAAATTTTTAATATAGTACTTGATTTTCGCTTCGTAAAAATATATTATATAAGATGAATACTGTTACGAGGAAAGGAGAAAGCACAAATGCCTGATTTTTCTTACCAGATCGTAAAACACATAGGTGTCATCTCGGAGGGCAGCGGAGGCTGGGCAAAAGAGCTTAACCTCATAAGCTGGAACGGAAAAGACGCAAAATATGACATTCGCGACTGGAGTCCCGACCATGAAAACATGAGCAAGGGTATTACGCTTGCCGAAAAGGACATCAAATCGCTTAAGGCTCTTTTGGACGAGCTTCGGTTCGACGATTGATTTCTGCCGAAAACGGCATCCTTCAAAGAGCCGCAGCAGAAAAAAAGTCTGCCTGAAAACCGCGGAGCAGCTATGCTTCGCGGTTATTTTACGCTCCGAAAACATTTTAACATATTTTTTGAGCAAAATCAACATACGGACAGGGGTTTTTCAAATGACCGCTTTTTATCCCGAACGGGTCTTTTTGCATGTGACCGAAACGGTATCAACAAACGACGATGTCAAAAAAATGATATATTCGGGTGATGACAGGTTTGCCCTGCTGTCAGCCGACACGCAGTCGGGAGGCAGGGGACGTCTCGGCAGAAGCTTTCTGTCACCCGAAGGGGGAGTATATTTTTCGGCGGCATATCCGCTTTCGGGACGTGAAAAGAACATTCCGTTCTTAACTCTTGCCGCAGGGCTTGCGGCGGCGGAAGCCATCGACGGTGCGGCTTCCGGCGGAAAAACGCCTGCGTCCCTTATCAAGTGGCCGAACGACATATACATAAACGGCAAAAAGGTTTGCGGAATTTTGACGGAGCTTGTGAGCGTCGGCGGACGCTCGACGGCGATAGTCGGAATCGGAATAAACGTAAAAAGCTTCGGCGAAAGCTGTCCCGCAGAGCTTAAGGACAAAATTACGGCATTAAACGATGAGGGGATATTTCCCGACAAGCGCATTCTGATACGCTCGATTGCGGAGCGGCTCGACCGGCTTGTCTACTCGGAGAATGTGCTTGAAGACGTTCCCGACAGCGTCCTCGACGCGCTGAACAGCCGTTCGTTTATCAGGGGGAAAGAAATTGTATTTTCGGACGGGAGCGCAAAAAAAAGCGGCGTCGCCGCGTCAATAGAACGCGACGGCTCGCTGCGTGTAGTCACCGCAAACGGCGACAGATTTGTAAAATTCGGAGAAATAACGGCGATGCAAACACGTTAAAGGCAGCGTGAAGGCGCAGTGATACCCGAACAGCGTTCCCCGCAAGCGGAAACCTCACCGCTTAAATTGTAGGGTCGGTGCACCTGCGCCGACCGCGGAGAGGAACACCTGATTATAACGAAACGCCCGTCGACGGACGGGCATTGCATGGATTGAAATAATTTGTTGTGTATTTTTCGACAATATCATGTTTACCCGTCGACTGACTGCACGGCATTCGCCCACGTTTTCCACCGCGGAACGCCCGGTGTGCGTTCCCTACAAGCGGAAACCTCACCGCTTGATACCGAAAAAAGTTGGTAGCAAGTCGGCGCGTCGCGAGCACGTTTACAAGCGAGCAGCAGAGACGCGGCGTGACTTTTTTCGGAGAGGAGGAGCAAGACAAGCGGGCGAATGTCACGCGTTACCACGCGGGACGTAGCTTAGCGGTCTTTGCGACGACGAGCGACCGTAATCAAAAAGAAGATTACAAAACGTGCGTTCGACAGATATACCTTGCATGGGTTGAAATATTTACACCGTGTAATTTTTATTCGTCAATTTATGCTTATCGGTTGACCTGCCGAACCTCATCCGCACACGTTTTTTGTTTTTTTTACAGATCGTCCGCATCCTGCTGCGGAAGGTTGAGTCTGTCGACTGCATTCCCCGTGTAGCTGCCGAGAACGTCGGTCGGAACGGGCGCGCCGAACTCTATCGCAAGCTTTTCACCCGGCTTGAGCGGCATGTCGGGTGTTTTTTTATTTTGCTTTTTATTTTTTTTCATGTTATTCACCTCAAAAAAAAGTATTGCCCGACGGCGGCAAAAAATACATTTAACAAAAAAAAGATGCGCGCACGGGCGACCCGGCGGCATGAGGACGTCATTAAAAAAAATCATACCGCCCCATAGACAATAATGAACAAACACCCGGTAAAACGGTCTTGCTTTATACATTATATTGTGATACACTTATAAAGTACGTTCAAAATATTGTAGAACAAGGTGAACAAAATGCAACAGTGCGATATGTGTCTCAACAATGCGTATGACGGGGAAACAGGCGAATATTACTGCGTCATAGAATTTGACGAGGACGAGACGGCGGAATTTTTCGAGCATTCGCACCGCGGCTGTCCGTATTACGACCCCACCGACGAATACAGTATTGTGAAGAAACAGAACTAACCCGAAAAAGGAGATCTCCGAAGTGAACACAGATGTAGCCATAGTCGGCGCAGGCCCCGCAGGCATATTTACGGCGCTTGAGATGCTGCGCCGCGGCAGCAGAAAAAAAATCGTTATAATCGAAAAAGGCAAGGCGATTGAAAACCGCCACTGCCCGAAGCAAAAGACAAAGGTGTGCATGAACTGCAAGCCGAACTGTCACATTACGACGGGCTTTTCCGGAGCAGGCGCGTTTTCGGACGGCAAGCTGTCTTTGAGCTATGAGGTAGGCGGCGATTTTCCGTCGCTCATCGGCGAGATGAACGCACAGGAGCTGATAGATTACACCGACGGCATTTACCTCGAATTCGGCGCGGACACTCACGTTGAGGGAATAAACGCCGACGAAGAAGTTAAGGCGATAAGAAAAAGAGCGATAAGCGCGGGACTTAAGCTCGTCGACTGCCCTATCCGCCACCTCGGCACGGAAAAGGCGCAGGAGCTTTATTATGCAATTGAGCAGCATTTGCTCAAAAACGGAGTGGAAATACTCTTTGACTGCGAGTGCACGGGACTGCTTCTCGACAACGACCAAGGGCGCTGTCTCGGTCTTGTGGCAACCGACAGGAGCGGCGATTTTGAGATAAGAGCCAAGCACACGATAATTGCAACCGGCAGACGCGGCGCCGATTGGCTTGAAAAAATCTGTGCGCAGTATCACGTTGCGCATCAGCCCGGCACTGTCGATATCGGTGTGCGCGTGGAGGTTCGCAATGAGGTCATGGAGACGGTGAACAAGGCTCTTTATGAGTCAAAGCTCATCGGATATCCGCGTCCGTTCAAGAACAAGGTACGCACCTTCTGCCAGAATCCCGGCGGCTTTGTGAGCCAGGAAAACTACGACAACGACCTCGCGGTGGTTAACGGACACTCATACAAGGAGCTGAAATCCGACAACACAAACCTTGCTATTCTCGTGTCGCACAACTTTTCAACTCCGTTCAATCAGCCTATCGAATATGCGCAAAAAGTCGGCGAACTGACGAACATGCTTGCAAACGGACATATTCTCGTGCAGCGCTTCGGCGATATTCTCGACGGCAAGCGCACATGGCCGAAGGAGCTTATGCAGTCGAATCTGCGACCCACTCTCCCCGACGCGGTGGCAGGCGACATTACCGCTGCAATGCCATACCGCGCGATGATTAACATAATCAATTTTATTCAGGCGGTGGACTGCGTTGTGCCCGGCTTCGCGGCTTATGAAACGCTGCTCTACTCCCCCGAATTGAAGTTCTACTCCAACCGCATTAAGATGGATGATAAGCTTGAGACAAATGTCAAGGGACTTCACTGTCTCGGCGACTCGTCAGGCTGGACGCGCGGACTCATGATGGCATCGGTCATGGGTGTGCACATGGGACGCATAATCGCGGATGAAGAACTAAAAGCATAACTCGTCGTCACGGACTGCGCATCGCTTGCGGCTGCGTTCCTCGCCGCGAACGCTCACTCCGTCGTTCCTCCGCTCCGAAAAAAGTCACGCTGCGTCTCTGCTGCTCGCTTGTAAACGCGCTCGCGAC
>OMRJ01000237.1 GCA_900313475.1 uncultured Eubacteriales bacterium
CGTTACTCTTGACATCAAGAAGCTTGATCTTATCGAGATCGTTAAGGTACTCGAAGCCGTCACCGGCATGGATCTTACAACGTTCGTAAGAGAAAACGGCATCGAAAACTTCTACCTCGGTCAGATAACCTACTTCAAGTCGGCAAACGGCTCCGCCGCTTTCAGGATGGAGTATTCGTCCGACAAGAATAAAGACAGATCCGACCTTATCACCGTAGTTGTCAACTACCTCATCGAGGCTGCCCTCTACGGCGAAAACGCAAAGGCTCTCGACATTCTTATCAGCGGTAAGAATGACGACGGCACACCCAAGAAGAACACAGTCGAAGCTGTCATCGACATGCTCGGCAAGCTCGGCACAAAGGCGCTTCCCGGCGACTTCCACTGGAACTACATGAATGAGGACAGTGACGATGTAACGCCCGAACCCGAATACACCGAAATCGTTCTTCCCGCAACTCCGTTCAATAACTACCTCACCTACTGCACCGATTGGACGCAGAAGACCGCCGATACTCTCTATGATAACCTCGGAACAGTCGTTGATTCGATTATCAAGATGACAAAGAACGGCGATTCGCTTGCAGACCTCATAAACGGCAAGTTCACGCTTTACAAGGCAGAGTATCTTAACAAGATTCTTGAAGCCACCGAAAAGCTCTATGACCTCGCCGATGCAAAGGTCATCAAGCTCCTCGGTCTTGTGCTGAGCTGTGACCTCTCCAAGTGGGACGGCATGCAGTTCATCGACGCAGATGTAACGGATGCGGCAACGTTCGCGGCAGGTCTTACAGAGATAGTTGAACCTATCTATCCGCTTCTCGACTGGCTCCTGTTCGGTAAGGACTACGGCTTCTTCGTAGACGACAAGACAGGCAACACAGGCGAAGACGGCAAGACGCTCATCAACATCGCGGGCGCTGACGGCTACATCAACGGTCTTGCACCTCTCTTTATCGCTCTCGGCGTTGACCTTCCCGAATACAGAGAGGGCTACACCTGCGAGACGACAGTTAAGGTTGACGGCGTCGACATGACATTCTTCAACGCGGTTATCAAGGCAGTCCTCGCAAGAGTTGACGCGGTGCTTGCAAATCCCGTTGACGAAGCTCTCGATCTTCTTCCCGGACTTCTCTACTTCATCAATGCAAACGGTGTTTCCACCGCTGCATACAACCTCCTCGGCGGCGTTCTCAATGCGGTTAACGTGCTTGTCGAAAACGGCATACTTGACCTCGGCGGAACCTCCGTTGAAGAATATGTTGAGACGAAGCTCGGTCTTAACGTTAAGAACCTTGACCTTGAGGGTATCGTTAAGTTCCTCGAAAACAAAAATATCACCAAGGGCATCAAGATTTACGACGTATTCAGGGGCACCTACACCGTTGACGACGGAAAGGTCACGTTTACTCCCGACTTATCCGCGGACGGCAACATCCTTGAAAAGTTCTACTGCGGCGAGGTTAAGCCCTACACCTACTCCGGAATCACAGGCTGGAAGATGGTCACAAAGGCAGGCACCGGACGCGGCGACATGATCACCACGCTCCTGAGCATTGTCCTCGAAGTTCTGTTCTACGACGGCAATGAGCAGCCGATAACCGATATCATCGCAGGCATGGTTGAAGGCTTCACGGTTGAAAACTTCAGAAACCTCAAGGCTCTCCTTACAACAGGCGTTGACATTGAAGCGGCTATGAAGAATATCGACTGGGTATACTTCAACAACTACGCAACGGAAGCAGAGCGCGAAGAAGCTATCAAGAACGTTCTTCTCGATCCCGCCTCCAACGTTCTTCCCTCAACACAGCCCGTTCGTACTATGAATTATCTCCAGTACGACAACAACTGGAACAGAGAAACCGCGAAGTACATTGACGACAACATCGTTTCGATAGTTGACCTCGTTATTGCGAAGTTCGTCGACGGCTCCGACAGCCTCACGGATCTCATCAACAACAAGCTCAACCTTTACTCCGATGAAACCGCCAACAAGATTCTTGCCAAGATCGGCAACCTGCTTAAGAAGCTCGACGACAGCCTCGTTGAGACAATCGGTGTGGTTCTCGACGTCGATCTCAAGGCGCTCACCGCTCCGGTAAGCGGCGTAACCGACAAGACCACGTTCGTGGCGGCTCTTGCAAACAGACTTTCCAACATCGGCAATGTTCTCGACTGGCTCCTGTTCGATCAGCAGATGACATTCTTCACCGACCTTGAAACAGGCGCGCAGGCGAAGATAGTTCTCAACGGCGGCGAAGGCTACAAGTACGGTCTTGCACCCATCCTTGAAGCAATCGGCGTTGACACTCACATCACCGTTCCCGCCGCAGCGGAGGGCACAACAATTACCGCTCGCGTTCTTGTTGAGCTTCTCACAAACGTTTGCGACAGAATCGACGAGGTTCTTGCGGATCCGATAAATGAAGTGCTCGCACTTCTTCCGGAGCTTGTCTACTTCATCAACGCGAACGGCGTAAGCGTTTCCGCAACAAATCTTGTTGCTCCCATCGATGCACTTCTTAAGGAAGTCGGCAGGAATATCGGCAAGGATGACCTTGATTTCTCAAGCCTCGTCAAGTTCGATATCTCAAACCTCGACTTCGAAGGCATCTTCGCTATCGTTCTCGACAAGACCGGCATCGACGCCCAGTCCCCGATAGGCGAATATCTCGCAAAGTTCTACTTCGGACAGCTTGAATCCTATCAGTCTTACGACGGAGTTCAGGGCTTCAGAATGATTTACTCCGATACGGAAAAGCGCTATGAGTTCGTAACGGTTCTCGTGACACTTCTCCTTGACGTTGCTTCCTACGGCGGCAACAAGGACGCAATCATCAAGCTCCTCGGCAACGACGAAAAGGCAGACGCTATTTACAAGACTGTCATGGCGTTCATCTCCGGCAGCGGCTACACCGAGGTTCAGGTTCCGATGAAGCAGTTTGACTGGATTCTCACCGAATTCGCCGACACGGGCAAGGTTCTTTCACCCATCACTATGGGTAGCATCTTCGAGTATGTTTACGGTCCGCTCTACACAAGAGAAATGGGCGAATATATCACGAAGTACCTTCCGCACTTCATTGATACGATGATTACCCTTCTCGGTGTTGAGATTAAGGGCGTTAACATCAAGAATCTTGACGATCTTCTTGATCAGCTTATAGGAAAATCCATTTACACAACGGATAATCTCAATAAGCTTCTCGAACTCATCCGGGGACTTGTTCCGAAGCTCAAGGAGGTAATCGGCGATGAGCTGTTTAACCACCTTGCAACGATTGTTAACAATTCTCTCGGTGTTGACCTCAACTACTGGAACAACTACACGGTCAATGCGATAACAACGGGTGATCAGACGGCATTCGTTAACGAAGCCGTAAGAATGCTCCGTCCCGCATACCCGATTCTTGAGTGGCTCCTGTGCGATAAGAATCTCGCATTCTTCAACACGAAGGACGGCAACGATTATATCGTTATCGAGTCGGCAGAGGGTTATGCCTACGGTATCATCCCGCTCCTTGAAGCGCTCCACTGCGAAGGTGTCCTCTCAATCGACGCTTACAAGGCGGCAGCGGCTGCGGATAAGGATAATATCATCAGAAACATCCTCAATCCGCTCCTTACAAAGGTCAACAAGGTTCTCGAGGATCCCGTAAATCAGGTTCTCGATCTCCTTCCCGCAGTCATCTACTTCCTCAACTCCGAAGGTCTTGACACTGTTGTAAGAAATACTCTCAACGCAGTTGTTAAGGTTCTCGAAACGGTTGAACCGGTGGCAGGAAAGGATCTTGACCTCGCGACACTGTTCGGCTTCGACTTTAAGGTCGACATTGAAGGACTTCTCGATCAGGCTCTCAAGGGCATTGAAGAAAAGTACGGCTTCAAGCTCGCAACGGTAGCGACAGAGGCAATTAAGGAACTCACCGTGGGTCAGGTCGTAACCTTTGATTCGCTCAGCGGTCAGTGGGTATACGACGGACATCAGGCATACACAATGAAGTACGCAGGCAAGAGCGGCGATCAGGTTGACATGGTCACCATTATCCTCCGCCTCATCCTCCGCTTCATCTCCGACCCGCAGAATGTTAAGGCAATTGAAGCTATGCTCAAGCCCAAACTCAACGAGACCGGCTACAAGTTCCTTACATCGCTTCTTGATAACTTCAGCCAGATGGTAAGCACACCCGACGGAATGGATAAGGTAATGTACACTGTTTACTATATCTTCTATTCGGCAAACGTCGCGGCGTCTTCCACAAACAACTGGCTTGCGGAATTCAACGGCAACTACTCATTCCTCAATCAGCTCTTTGCTACAAGCGATCTTGCGTTCATGCGTCAGCTCGAAAAATCGTTGGGTGACCTTCTCAACAAGTACACTCCCGACATTGCCGATGACGATGAAGTAGTTCCCAACGGATTTGTCAAGTTCTTCAAGGCTATTGCGGCATTCTTCCAGAAGATTATTAAGTTCTTCCAGAATATGTTCAAAAAGCCCTGATGTAGGCTGAACAAACAAACAATGCCCCCGGCGCCGTCAAAAGCGCCGGGGGCGATTTCTTCAAACTGCTTAACATCAAAACCGACACTGAATTTGCAGAACGGCAGACCGTACCGAAAGATCTGTAGGTCAAGAAAGATTGATCCTGATTCTCCGACATTGTTTGATGTCAAGTGTAATAATGACAAGCCTTAACATGCAATGACTCCGTTCGCGGGTATGCCAATGGAAGCACTCATGCGCAATGGTAAAGTTCACAGTACCTAAGGTTCGTTCATAATAAACACGGGGATCTACTGTCGTTTACGAGATGAAATTTTGCTGTATAGTTGTCTGTGACATTTATTCTCGTATAGCCATGAATGAGACTGTACGCGGATATGTTTGAAACGAAAGAAAATCAATGCGAACGGCTGAAAAAATCGGCGACGGTGTTCTTCGGAAACACGGTATGCGCGGCAACATCAGAGCAAAAGGTAAAAGTTTTAAGAATTGCGAATGAAAAGTTACAATAAAGATACTTTTATTTAATTCACTGTAAGAATATGATAGAATATACAAAACATTTTTTCGGAGCACGATATGAATAAAATAACAAGTTATCTTGAAAACGAACGGCGTGTTTTCGTCTCAACCGTCGGAAAAATCGAATATGCGGCATGGTGGATACTGCGCGTGTGCATGATCGGCGCGATGGTGTATTGGTCGAAGCATGAGCCGGGTGATTTCGCAATTACAATAATGGGGTTCAATTTGCTTGCCACTTTTGCCGTTCCGCTCGCAAGAATCATTTTTTTTAAAAAACTGTTTCTCGGCAAAATTCCGTTCAGGGTTCAAAGTTATATAAACATATTTGTTTTTCTCGGCTCGTTTATCGGACACGGCTTTAAGATGAATAACGTTGAAAATTATGATAAAATACTGCATATAATTTCGGGCGCAGTAACGGTATTTATCGGTTATGAAATGCTCGGCAGTCTGAAAAATGCGGAACGGACGCCGCACTCGGTTTTTCTTTTCGGGCCGGCGGGCTTTTCGTTTACCGTTATGGTGGTGTGGGAGCTGTTTGAGTTTTTTGCGGACTACTGCATTAAGGATTCCGCAAACCAAAACTATGGGTGGAACCCTCCGGAGGATATGCTGTTTTTTAAGATATTCGGTTACGGAGCAAACGCGCCGGAGCAGTACGCCGTTTTAGATACCGACCTCGATATGCTTTGCGCAGTGATAGGATGCGCGTTCGGGTCGGCAGTGCTTGCAGCCGCAGTAAAGCTAAGGTCGCTTTCAGATAGCAAAAAAAAGTCCGCTTCCGACATAAAAGCGGCGGCACGGAGATAAACGCGGACGGTGTTAATGCGTAAAAACAGGTTTAGAATAATATCGGAGGAGAAATAATGGATATTAACGAAATACTCACTGCAAAAAAAGAACTGAAATTTAATACGGACGGAAAATTCCGCATTTTATTCATGACCGATCTGCACTGCGGACGCGACGGTTCGCCGCAGCTTCCCGCCGGAGTGGAGGCGCTTGTGGAACACTGCCGCCCCGACCTTGTTCTTATCGGCGGCGACACGTCGGGCTGCGACAGGCATATTCACTGTGAAAACGAGGCGGATTTGCGCGAGGTGCTCGATTCGGTGTGCGGACCTATGGAAAAAAGAGGCATTCCGTGGGCGCATGTGTTCGGCAATCATGACGATAACTTCGGCTACAAAAAAGAGGAACAGGAGACGGTGTACGAGTCATACCCTTGCTGTGTTTCAAAGCGCGGCGACGTTTCGGGCGTGGCAAACTATGTTTTGCCGATTAAATCGCACGACGGCGAAAAAATCGCATTTAATGTTTTTATGCTCGATTCGCACGATAACTTGAGGGTGATGGCACGCGAACAGTCCCGTCCTGATGTGCTGAACGCTGTTTTGCCGGTGCATTTTGCAGCGGGACGCGATTACGCAATGCCGTATTTCGATCAGGTTGTATCATACTATGAGTGCTCGAAGGCGCTTGAGGAATTTAACGGTGCGCCTATTCCCGCAATGATGGCAATGCACATTCCCGTGCCGGAGGTTCACCTTGCCTATATGAATCCGGAGGAGTGCAGGCTGAACGGCAACACGCGCGAGGATATCGGCTGCGGAGAGCTTAACAGCGGCCTCTTTGCGGCGTGCGTGCAGCGCGGCGACGTAAAGCTAATGTGCTTCGGCCACGACCATCAGTGTGATTTTGAGGCGGAATACTGCGGTATTCACTTTGCCTACGGCGGCGGCATGGCGTATGACTGTTATTGCGACGACGATATGCGCGGCGGCAGAGTGATAGATCTTGACGAGAACATGCCGGGCAAATTTGTAACATATAATGTGCGGCTGCGCGATATTGTCGGTGCCTCCGCCGATAACCTGAAAAAAAACTGAGTCAACCGTCCTTTGCGTTGTTTTTATTTATGAACGGAAAAACTCCCGTCAGCCGGACGCAGCCTGTGCTGTCCGAAATGACGGGAGAATATTTTTTGTCCTTATACGGTTTTATACGGCAGAAATTATACTCCGCGCAGGTCGGCGTATTGAACCTTTTCTCTGACGGCAGACAGCATAGCCTGCATTTTTTGTTCACTTGCGGCATGCGACGACGTTTCGTCAAGAATGCCTGAATCCTTAAACGCCTGCAGAAAATACCTTTTTGCGCCGCGTATCTCATTGCCTATCGCGGCGATATCTTCAATTGTGTGAAACTCATCGACAATGGTGGTGCGAAATTCATAATCCACGCCGCTTGTCATTATGATTTCTATGCTTTTTTTGAACGGTGCGTAGCTTTGCCCGTCAATGCCGCAGGTGAGCGCATATTTTTCGGGGCGGTTCTTTACGTCCATTGCAACATAATCTACAAGTCCGGCGTCAAGCACAGCCTTTAATCTGTCGGGGAACGCGCCGTTTGTGTCGAGCTTAACGTTGAAGCCGCGTTTTTTTATCTCACTCAGAAAACCGGCAATGTCCGGCTGTAAAAGCGGTTCACCGCCGGTCACGGCGACTCCGTCAAGCAGTCCCTTCCGCGTTTCGAGAAAAGCGAAAAAATCCGCTTCGTCTATTGTGTCGCCGCCTGTAGGGTCGAGCACGAGCGGCACATTGTGGCAAAACGGACAGCGCAGATCGCATCCGCCCGTGAAAACCGTGCACGCCGTATGCTCGGGAAAATCGAGCAGTGTAAGTTTTTGAAGTCCCTGTATGTTCATATCACTTGTTTTTCAGACGCTTGTCAAGCTTTATCGAGAGGTGGGTGCCTATGCTTTGGAACACCTGCACCATTATGACGAGAATTATAACGGCAAGCAGCATAACCACGTATTTGTATCTGTAATATCCGTAGTTGATAGCGATTTTGCCCAGTCCGCCGCCGCCGATGATGCCGCTCATTGCGGAGTAGCCGAGAATGGTTGTAATTGCAATCGTGACGTTTGAAATAAGCGACGGTACGCTTTCGGGAATCATCACCTTGGTTATGATTTCAAACGGCGACGCGCCCATGCTCTGCGCCGCTTCGACTATGTTGGGGTTTACCTCCCGAAGGCTTGTTTCGACAAGACGCGCCACAAACGGGAAAGCGGCAATTACAAGCGGCACGATCGACGCCGTAGTGCCGACTGCCGTTCCTACAATAAGACGGGCAAGCGGAAAAGCCATTATCATAAGGAGCAAAAAAGGCACCGAGCGCAGCAGGTTTATTATCACATTAAGTGTGTGGAGCACCCATGAGGGCATACGCAAAACACCGCCCTTGTCTCCCGCAACGAGAAGAACGCCGAGGGGGAGTCCTATCACAAGAGAAAAAAGAGTTGAAACAACGGTTACGTAAAATGTCTCCCACAGGCCGAAAAGAAATTCACTTTTGACTATTTCCCATGCGGTTTGCCATCCCTCAGCCGAAAAAAAGCTCTCAAGCATTGTCTTTTACCTCCTCTATCGCTATATCAGGCACACTTTTAAGATATCTGACTGCTTTTTCAACTTCTTCTTTGCCGCCGGGAATGCCGAGAAGCATGTTGCCGTATGCCATACCGCCGATTGTTTTTGTGGACGCAGCCATAATGTTCGCACACACACCGATGTCGAGCGCCATTTTTGCTATCATAGGCGTGCCCGCGGCATCGGCTCCGTTATAAACGACCCTGATGCGGTTTTCGTCCGAAAAGCTGTCGACGACCGGTGCGTCAAAGCCCTCCGGGAAAACAAGCCGCCTTGCCGCGTCCGATTTCGGCGCAGAGAAAATATCTTTTACGTTGCCTGCCTCGACCACCTCTCCGTCGTCGAGAATTGCCACCTTGCCGCATATCTCCTCGACAACACTCATCTGATGTGTTATCACGATAACCGTGATGCCGAGCTTAATGTTGATTTCTTTAACAAGCTGCAATATGGAATGCGTCGTTTTAGGGTCGAGCGCACTTGTTGCCTCGTCGCAAAGCAAAACCTTCGGATCAGTCGCGAGCGCTCTTGCAATTGCTATTCGCTGCTGCTGACCGCCCGAAAGCTGAACGGGATAAGCTCCCGCCTTATCGGGAAGTCCCACTGTTTCGAGAAGCTCACGCGCACGTTTTTCGGCTTCCGCCCTTTTCATTCCCGCAAGCTCCATCGGAAAGCAAATGTTTTTGAGGCATGTGCGCTGCATCAGCAGATTGAAGCCCTGAAAGATCATCGTTATTCCGCGTCTTGCCTCGCGCAGCTGCTTTGCGGAGAGTGCGCCCATGTCGGTGCCGTCAATAAAGACATGTCCCTCCGTGGGGCGTTCGAGCATGTTTATGCACCTTACAAGCGTGCTTTTGCCCGCGCCTGACATGCCGATTATTCCGTATATTTCTCCGTCGTTTATTGTGAGATTTACGTTTTTCAGCGCTTCCACTTCACCGTCGGCTGTGGTAAAGGTTTTTGTTAGCCCCTTTATCTCAATCATTTTATACCCTCGTTTCGTTTGTTGTAACATTCAGCATTTAATATCCGACGGTTTTTTCAACTGCCGAATATTAAGTGCTGATAAATTTCTGCGGAGCCGCCGCGAAAACGGACAGCTCCGCAACATATTATCTTTTTTATTTGGTAAGCGCGTCGAGAGAGGTCTGCTTGCCGCCGTATACTCCCATAGGCTCAACGTGAATTGCGCCGACGGAAACGATGTGCGTACCATTCTTGGCGTTAAAGTCATCAAGATAGGGGGCGTGCTGGAAATAGTTTGCGTCAACCTCGCCGCTGTCAACAACCTTGTTGGGGATGATGTAGTCGGTGTACTCTTTGATATCGAGAGTGATGTCCTTCTTTGCAAGAATATCCTTTGCTATCTTGAGTATCTCGGCGTGGGGAGCGGGGGACGCCGCAACCGTGATGGTTTGACCCTTGAGTGAGGCGTAGTCGACTGACGCGTCATATCCGTCGGTCGGGTTTTCGACAACACTTACAACAGAACCGTTGTATTTGCCTGTGATGTAGTCGGCAACCTCTTTGCTTTCGAGAGCCGCTTTGAGGGCAAGTGTTTTTGCAGTCTTTTCGCTGCCCTCTTTTACCGCGAGGATGTTTGCGTATGCCGAAGCGGAGCCTTCCTGCTTAAGAGCGCTCTTGGAAGGGTCTATTCCTGCGTCGATTGCGTAGTTTGAGTTGATAACGGCGTAGTCAACATCCTTGAGGAGGTTGGGAAGCTGTGCGGCTTCTGCCTCTTTGAATTCAATATTGTGGGGATTTTCGGCAATATCAAGCACCGTTGCGGTAATTCCTGCGCCCTCTTTGAGCTTTATAACGCCGATGGAGTCAAGAAGCATAAGTGCTCTGGCTTCGTTTGTCGTGTCGTTGGGAACGGCTATTACAATCTTTGTATTTGAGGGTGTTGCGGGGTCGGTGTTTTTGTTGTCCTTGTCGCCGCCGCATGAAGCGAAGGCAAAAACAGCGGTGACAGCAAGTGCAAGTACGAGGATTGATGCGAGTACCTTTTTCATGAGTATTACTCCTTTTTTTCCGGCTTTTTGCCGTTTTTTTCTGAAAGCTTTTCGGCATAAAAAAACGAGACTTGTTTTCAAACAAGTCTCCCGTCAGCTACGTCGATTTCCGTCTCTCAGTTAAACCTTTTCGGACATGGAAAAACTGACGACTGCGCAGTTACGGGAGCGTGTCATCATGCACATTATTCCTGTTACGGCAACAAATGCGTTCATTGTGTGTTCTCCATTTCCTTAAGTTTTATGAGCCTATGATAGCACACACATATAACGGTGTCAAGACCGAATAATGCACAAAGACGGTAGGTAAATAAAAAATATTTTTCAACGTTTTTAACAAATACAAACTTTGCCGACTGTGCAAAATGACGGTTGACAAAGAAAAAATCAAGCAAAAAACAGAATGAAAAGTGATTAAATCCGACGGTGACACCGATTTTGCAGCTTCATCGGCAGAAGCATTGATTTGTTGCCGTCGCGACCGTTTTACCTAGGCTGACGGGATTCGAACCCATGTCGCCCGTCAGTGCCCCTTTTCGGCACTTTTCGCCCTTTTCGTCTTGACTTGCGTCAGCA
>OMRJ01000041.1 GCA_900313475.1 uncultured Eubacteriales bacterium
GACACGGCAAACTTTAACGCGAGGCGACTTTTCAGCATTGAAAACAAATAATCGTGATGCGTGAATAAACCGCATTTCTGCGCTCATACTTATTATCGGTGATGATAATATGAGTAAACAAAAAATCAAATGGGGTTCAAACACGCCCGACAAAAAACTTGCAGGCAACGGTTTTCACGCAAACAGCGCGGAATTTGTTCCAACACCCGTGGACGAAACCGATGACGCCGATTTTGTCGAATACACCGACAGTGTATACGACAACATTCCGAACTACCGCGGCGACAAATACAAAAGCCGATAAAAAAACAAAATCAAAACAGCACGTATTTGGAAAAATAAAGCGTTTTTCTTTACAGCAAACCGAATATCTTCAGCGCAAAATAAGAAAAAAAGCTTTAAAATACAAAATCGTTCTTATTCGCGGCAACAAATAAAGACTATACTTCATAACGCATTTTAATTTTAATGCGAAGTATAGTCTTTTTGTGTTTTTGTTTTGCGCTCAGGTCTGCACTTAATCTTTCGGCATTTTTTTAATTAAAAATAATCGCAGCAATTCATGCCGTCCGTCAATTTATCGACACTTGCGCCGTCACCGTTACCCTGCGCCGTTTCTGCCGCGGCAATCGAGCGCATGCAATTAAAGTAATCGCAGACATACTGCGGCTTTCTGTCAAAACGCCCCGTTTCACTCAGACACATTGCGGCGCACACGGGGCATATACGGCGATAAGAGCACACTGCGCACTCATGCGGCAGACGTATCGCATCCGTCTTTTTGCGAAGCTCTTGCCACGCAACCGTAAACCCGACATTTAAAGGCTCCGTTTCCGGCACGGTCATCATGCCGCAAGGACGCATTTTTCCGTCGGAGGTTATCCAAAACGAACATCTTCCCGCGCGGCACCTGACTCTTTCAAATTCATGAGCGGACAAAGATGTGTCTGATTTCGAAAGAAGAAGTTTTTTTGTTTTTCGCTCAAATTCCTCCGGTGAAAACTTTAATTTTTCCGCGGCGATATTGCACGACGCGGCATCGAACGGCGATAATCGCGCGGTATTTTCGCCTGTTTTTCCGTTTAGCCTTATCTGCGGGTAGCAATATGCGGTTGAATTGAGATGCAGTCCGTTTTGATTTGCGAAACGAACAATATCAGCTGCATACTCGCTGTTTTTTGCTGTAAAAACACTGTTCAGAACAACGTTGACGCCGATTTTTTTCAGCATTTCAATTCCCTCGCAAACATCCGAGAAGCAGCCTCCGCAAAAGCTCTTATACGATTCGGCATCCGCACCGTAAAGTAAGAGATTCACTCTTGACGGAGGAAATTTTTTAAAAAGCTCAATTCTATTCTTAACAAGCGAGCCGTTTGTGTTTATGGAAATAACAAAACCTTTTTTCGACAAACTGCTGTAAATGTAATCAAAATCCGGATGCAAAAGCGGTTCGCCGCCCGTAAGAAGCAGAAAAAGCATCCCGTCCTTTTTCGCGTCCTCGGCAACTGACAGCCATTCGTCGGCATGCAGCTCACTTTTTGCTTCACAGCCGTGGACATAACACATCGGACAATTAAAATTACATTTCGATGTCAATTCAAAAGAGCCTGAAATCGGGACACTTTTTTTCACAGCCTCCGAATGAAGAAGCGTTGACATAAACGGTTCATTTATCCGCATTTTGACACCTCCCGTCAAGATATTGTTCAAGTGCGTCGACGGCATGAAAATCGGGTGTACATACAAATCGGCACACATCCGTTTTCGAAACGATATCCGCCGTAACACCGGCGCACCTGTCGAAAAAAACATGCGGGGCGTAAACAGATTTTGCAATGCTCCTTACGGCATCCGAAAGCGTAAGTCTGCTCACACTGTTTTCCTTTCCCCACGAGAGAGAAAGAATTGCGTCTGTTGTTAGCATTTTGTTTTTGCATATGCCCGACGAACCCGAAAACGGCAAACCCGACGCCGTGACGACACCGTCTTTAACAAACAGATATGCCTTGTCGCCGTTTATGACGTGTGCTCTGCGATATGTGCTCCACAGGTCGGCCTGAGTGGACTTCCCTATTCCGCACTCACCGCAAAAAAGCACCGCCGCGCCGTTTCGTTCTATAAAGGAAGAGTGAAGTATTATCGCGCCGCGCTCCGCTGCCAGATCCTCAATACCGACGGTATTTAAGATATGACGCATCTGTAAATTACCGTCCGCCTCTTCCGATAATATTATGTGCACGGTACGGTTTTTGCAGTC
>OMRJ01000229.1 GCA_900313475.1 uncultured Eubacteriales bacterium
ATCTTCAAAGAAAACACAAACGAACCTGCGTTGGTGATAAGACATTTTTATTCGGGAAATCGTGCCGATGAGTGTTACGATTCATATTATGCGTTTATCGGCGGTGACCAACTGGCTGAATATGAATCCGATGCCGCTGCTCTTAAAGAAAAATACGGCAAAACAATTCCCGCTATCGCAATTCAACACATACCGGTTCCTGAAATATTTGAATTGCTGAACGAGCGAGGTCCGTTGAGTATGATTCTTGACGGAGTTTGCGGTCAAAACGGAAACAAAGGAAAATTCTACACACTCAACAGAAAAGCCGGCGCAACGGGATATATGGGAGAAGCCCCGTGTCCGCCTGACCACAACGGCGGCGAGTTTGACTCATGGCTTAAAACAGGAGATGTTTTCGCTGCGTTTTTCGGCCATGATCACATGAACGATTTTACAGGCATGGTAAGGGGCATAATTATCGGAATGGTAAAAACCGCTTCGTTCCACGCGTACGGCGACGGTTTGATGCAAGGTGTTAGAATAATCGAACTGAATGAAAGAGATATCAGAAATATTAACACCTACATGGTAAGATACCGCGATCTGATAGGATCCGACTGTCTTTCGCTTCACGGTTCAATCAAAAACCTGCGGGACAGAACAAGTGTTAAACTTGAATTTACCGCAAAATGCGCAGCCGTCGCAGCGGGGTTACTTTCTCCCGTGATAATATCGAAGCTTATTAAGGGAATGAGAAAACGTAAATGAGCACTGATGAATTCAGAACGGACAACGATGACGAAGCAACGGATGCCGTCGACGAGCTTGACCGAATCCTTACGCTGATTGACAATCGCTGCAACGACGGAACGTCACGAATCAAACGTGAAAATTTAAAAACAGTCGATTCGGACGGCAATGAAAAATTATTGATACGGTATATTGAATTTGACGGAGACGGAAACGTTTCAAAAGAAACATACTGCACTGAAAATCAGCTTGAAACTCTTATTGAAAAAACACCGCTCCCCGTTAAATCACTGACAAAAGACAACACATCTGCAAAAAGAGCAAGCATTACCGCGAAGGCAAAACGGGACAGCATCAAAATTGCACCGAAAAACGGCAAGACTGTTACAACGGAAAATAAAGCAGACGGCAGTTTTTCTTCATCACGAAAAGAAAAAGCAGATGTTTTTTTCAAACACTTTGTCTGCATCATAGTGCCGATCGCAACAATTCTGACCGTAATGATTATCGGTCAGAACTACATAAAATCTCGTTCCGACGAAAAGATTCGTTTACTTTCAATAGAAACAGTTCCGATTAATGACGAGGAAACGACCGTAAAACTTTATATCAACATCAATACCGCTAATTCAACAGAGCTGACATTTCTCCCCGGTATCGGAGAAGCAAAAGCAAAAAAGATCATAGAATACCGTGAGAAGAACGGAAGGTTTGAGTCCACAGAAGAAATATTAAATGTCAGCGGAATCGGTGAAAGTACATTTGAAAACATCAAGCCGTATATTACAGTCAATGATTAAAAAACATAAAAAAGCTCCCGAACCGCATTGCCGATGCTCGGAAACGGTTTGGGAGATTTTTTTTATTTTGAGAAGTATGCCACAGCTGCGGCAAGCTGTAAGTCTTCATTTGTATTTACAGACGACGGATCGGATACAACATTCGTTTTGACCGTCTCATCGGGCTGAACACCTTTGCCGTTAAAGCTTTCGCTGATATACGGATAAACAACGCCGACCGTCAGCACGACCGCACCGCCGTCATCCAACCTGAAAACCGACTGCATTGTTCCGTGCCCTGCCGTCTTCATTCCTATTATTCTTGCCTTTCCGAAATCTCGAAGATCACATGCAAGAAGCTCTGCTGCGCCGTCCGTTCCTTCATTAACGAGAATGGCAATCGGCAGATTTATACTTGCGGCATCCGCTGTGAAATGCTCAATAACTTCACCGTTTGCGTTTTTAACGGTTGCGATAGCTCCGGTTCCCTCGGAAGCGAGAGGAACAATAAGGTCGGTGATATCGGCAGCATATTCAAGATTACCGCTCGCATTGTCACGAACATCTATAATCAGTCCGGTTACACCGGTTCCGTTCAGTTCATTTATCGCCTCACTGAATTTTTGAGCGGAATTGTCATAAAAATCGACAATTTTAATATAACCGATCGTACCGATTGATGTATACGTAACCGATTTTTTTCTGAAACCCTTTGCGACATTTACCGCATAAGGTTTTGTCTTATCGGGAGTTTTGTCTTCCTTTGCTTTATATAGTTCAAGACCGATTCCCGTCAGCTTTTCACCGTTGAGAAGCTCTATAAGCTTTGCGGAGTTTTCATCCGCAACAGTATTCTCATCGACACTTGAAATATAATCGCCGACTGCAATTCCCGCTTTTTCCGCAGGTGATTCGCTTGCGACTCCCGTAACAAGGAGCATGCCGCTTTTAACATCAAATACTGCGTCTAATCCCGTCCCTGATATATTACCTACAAGCTTAGAATAGTATTCCGCGTATTCCTCCGCCGACAAATAAAAGCTGTAGCGATCGTTAAGTCCGCTGATATACCCCTCGGCAATGCTTGAATCCAATTTTCCGGAATCAACCGTGCCGTAATAATTTGCACGCACAAGCTCATCCATATCGGAAAGCTTGGAATAAAGCTGTGCACGCTGCGGCAAATCCTGAATCAGCTTATTGTAAGTATTCATATAAACCGTAACGGTGACTGCAACCGTTACGGCTACAGTCAGGAAGACAATTGCCGCAGTCAGTCCCAACGGTACTTTTTTAGACAAATATAATCACCCCGAAATTACTGCCCGGGACGGACATATTGAGTTGCATCGACCTTTGTTCCGTTAACGCGTATCTCAAAATGGCAGTGTGCACCGAACGCATAACCGGTTTCTCCCGCATAAGCAATGGTCTGCCCCTGCTTTACGGTCTGACCGACGGAAACGGCAAGAGATGAATTGTGAGCGTAAATTGTGACAAAGCCGTTGCCGTGGTCAATACCTACATAAAAACCGTACGAAGAATGCCATGTCGAGATAATAACCTTGCCGTCTGCGGCTGCAGAAACGGCTTTGCCTGCCGTTCCGCTGCGGCAGCATGTATCCGTGCCGCCGTGAAGTCTGTAAGAACCCGAACCCGGATCACTTCTGTAGCCGTAACCGGAAGATATGTAAACATCGGAATACTGGAGCGGCCAGATAAACCCGTCCTTAGGTGTAAATGTTGAGCCTGTGCTTGTCGATGGCTTTGATGCAGCTGCGATTATAGCGTCAATCTTCTTGTCGAAAGCGTCAATTTCACTCTCGTATTTTGACATAATAGATTTATATGTGGAACTTTGTGTATCAAGTTGATTCAAAAGACCTCTCGCTTCACCCTGTAAAGCCATAACTTCACTTTGAGACGCTTTAAGATCGTCTCTTGATTCAACAATCTCGGATTTTTTCACCTCAAGAAGATCTATTTGTTTTTGCTGTTCTGTTTTCTTTTCTTCAAGATCTGCGATCATCTGTTTATGTGAAGCGGTCAGCTTGTCGATTTCGGCAATGTTATTTTTAAGACCGTCTATCAGTTCATTATCGTGTTTTGCCATGCTTGATGACAATTCAAGCATAACAAGATATGACGAGAAACTGTCTGCATTCAAAAGAAGTTCAACGTCCGTGGCTGCTCCGTTTACATAAATACTGCGAAGCCTGTCCTGAAGCTCAATGTTTATGTCTTCAATCTCCTGCTGAAGATCAATCTGCTGAAGTTCGTTATGGTTGATTTCGTTTTCTTCGTTTTCGATTTCGACATCAAGTTTGTCGATATTTGACTGATATTCCGCTTCTTCTTTTTCGAGGACGGATATTTTATCATCCAGGACATCGATCTTGTCTTGATAATTAAATATCTGGTCGTTAAGTTCACTGACATATTCCTGCTGACGGCTTATATCGGATTTCAAAGAATTGAGCTTTTCCTGCGCGTCTTTTATCTTACCGTTAAGCGCTGCCTGCTGTTCTTTATAGGAATCTATCCTGTTCTGATCGGACTCCGACAAATCAACCGCAAAAACAGCCGGTGAAACACAGCAAAAAATAAGAACAAAAGTGAGAACGGCTGCAATTGCTTTTTTTGCGCATTTTTTAAACATCATCGTCAAGCACCACACTTCCCTGCTCTTTCAGATATTTGCCGATAGAAATAATACTTCCGAAGCCACCCGCTATAATGCTGACCACAACAAAAGCGATTCCTATGTATACGGCGTAATCCCAAAAACTTACAAGCGAACCGCCGAGAACACCGAAAATTGTAAGGAGTGCTTCACCGGTAAGCGCATAAAGACCGTAGAGAATGCCCCAAGCCAAAATCGCGGCAAGAATACCGAGAGTGACACCTTCAACGAGGAATGGCCATCTGATAAAGGAATTTGTCGCGCCGACGGCTTTCATTATGCTTATTTCAAGTTTTCTTGAAAACATTGTAATTTTTATTGTATTTGCAATTATGAATATCGCTACAATAAGCAGCAAAATAACAATGCCCATACTTATATACGAAACAGCGGTTCTGATTTTTTCAAGTCGAGCTGCAAGGTCGCTGTTCTGTTGAATGCTGTAAACATTCGGCAACCCCCTTATGTCGTTTACTGTCTTAGTAAAGAATTCCATATCGGAAACTGTCACCTTGAAGCCATCCGGAAGAAATGAATCGTCAACACCGCTAAGTATAGATGCATTATCACCGAGGGAGCTTATAACCTGCTTATATGCATCCTCTTTAGGGACAAAATCAATGGACGCAATGTTGTCGAGCTTACCGATATTCTCTTTAAGCTGAGCAACCGTCGCATCGTCTGCATCAAGATCGGCAAAAACCATTATTACGTTTTGAGCCTGAATATTCTTCAAAAGCGAATCGACATTCAAGAAAAGCATAAAGGCACTGCCTATCATAACAAGACATGACATAAGCACAGCAACCGACGCAAGCGACATCAGTCTGTTTATGCCTATATTTTTAATACCCTCATGAGTGAGGTATCTTAAATTCATTGTTTTTTTCATTCTGCTGCCTCTCCGATCGGTCTTATTCACTGTCGGAGGCAGTGTCGTCTCCGTTTGCCGACGCTGCCTTCTTATCGGAAGCGCTGTCTTCAATTGTCATTTCTTCTGTAATTTCAACACCGTATGTGGAAATAAAATCTTCAATTTCGGCATCCTCGTTCGGAGCATGATAAAAACCGCTGAATGCCGTCATCGGCTCGTCTGAAAACTCCTCCGAATGTTCCTCCTCGATTTCAGGATGCTCCGAATCGGAAATAATACTGCCGTTGCTTATCTTTATTATTCGCTTATCATACTGTTTTATAAGGTCAACGGCATGCGTTACCATAATAATCGTCGTTTTGTCATTCATGTTTATCTGATTAAGCAAATCGACTATTTCCTTTGACATTTCCGGGTCAATATTTCCTGTAGGCTCATCCGCAATAATTATGTCTGCACGGTTGACAAGCGCACGGGCAAGCGCCACACGCTGCTGCTCACCGCCTGAAAGCTCGCACGGCATACACTTTGCCTTTGCCGTAAGCCCGACAAGACTCAAAGCATATGCAACTCTGCGGGAAATGTCTTTTTGAGTGGCACCGATAACATGCATGGCAAATGCGACGTTTTCATATACATTTTTTGTCGGAATAATCCTGAAATCCTGAAAAACAATGCCGAGTTTTCTTCTGTAGTACGGAACCTGACGAGCTTTCATTTCGTTAAGATTTATTCCGTCGATGACTATTGAGCCGGACGTGGGAACTTCTTCCCGCATTATCATTTTTAAAAAGGTGCTTTTTCCCGCGCCGGAGGCACCGACGACAAAAACAAACTCACCCCTGTCAACGTGAAGCGACACATCGTTCAGAGCTTTAGTCCCGTTTCCGTAGACCTTTGAAACATTATTAAAATCTATCATTGCAACCTAACCCTTTGCGCCCGTGCAAAAATACGGGCATTAAACAACGGCGGGCGACCCGCCCCTTCTTTCTCTGTTCTGACTGAACAATTATACTCTGTACGTCTTAAACAAAGTTTAATATTTAATCGGTGATGAATCGAGGTATTTTTTAACCATAAGAGCTACCTTAAATACAATAGCATCATCAAATTCCCTTAAATCAAGTCCCGTAAGCTTTCTGATTTTTTCAAGGCGGTAAACGAGCGTATTTCTGTGGACAAAAAGCTTTCTTGAAGTTTCGGAAACATTCAAATTATTCTCAAAAAATTTCTGTATGGTAAAAAGTGTTTCATGATCAAGCGTTTCGATCGAACCGCGCTTAAACACTTCCCGAAGAAACATTTCGCAAAGCGTTGAGGGAAGCTGATAAATAAGACGGGCAATACCGAGATTTTCATAACTGATAATAACCTTTTCGGTGTCAAAAACTTTTCCGACCTCAAGGGCAACCTGCGCCTCTTTGAACGAACGGGCAAGATCTTTTATTCCTCTCACCTGTGTACCTATGCCTACCACGGCATGACTTGCTATCTCCGCATCAAGCGAATCAATAACCGATCTCGCAAGCTTTTCAAGGTCTTTGACCTCTGCACCGGTTGAAATGTCTTTTATGATAGCGATATCATTCTCGTTTATATTAATGACAAAATCCTTGCTTTTGTCGGGAAAAAGCGACTGGATTATCTCAAAAACAGATGCCTCGCACGTTGCTCCGAGACGCAGCAAAAAGACAACACGTACAGCCTCATTATTAAAATGAAGTTCACGGGACTTCAGATAAATATCACCCGGAAGTATGTTGTCAAGCATAACATTTTTGATAAAATTACCCCGGTCGTATTTTTCGTCGTAATACTGCTTTATATTCGCAAGCGAAACGGCAAGGATGGCTGCGTATTTTTCGGCGAGAGCATCGTTTCCCTCAATAAACACGGCATACTCCGGCTGAATAAGAGAACCGAACGCACGGTATGTATACCCATTGACAGCTACGGTATTGTTCGACGAAAAAGCCTCGGTGACGCCTGAGGTTATCACATCACCGATTTTGCTCAGCTCCGTGCAGGAAACAATTGTACCGCTTTCATCTATAACCCCGACAACTCTGCCGACAGCATCTTTCATCTGGTGAATGATTCCCTGAAAAAGCCTGTTTGACATAATATTTGCATTCCTTTCATTGAACAGATCTTGGAACTTTTTACTCTTTATACAAAAACACAAAAGATAACAGTTATATAATACTCATTTTCAATCGAAAAAGCAAGTGCTTTTATAAAAAGATACAAATTTTCAAGTGATTTTTATTTAAATGTGTCATATGAAGCACAATATCACTATAAAAAATACACAACGGCAAGCTATCTTTTTTGTAGATAAAGCCGTTGTGTATTATCACCAAAGAATTATTGTTTTTCAGCTATAAGCTTAACTTCAACGGGGGAAAGCTCTCTGCATTCGCCGGGCAAAAGCCCGCTGTCGAGCGAAAGTCCGCCGAACGAAATACGGTGCAGCCCGGTAACGGCACTGCCCGAAAAAGAGAACATTCTTTTTATCTGATGATACCGTCCCTCCGTCAGCGTTACACGGTAAATCGGCTTACCGACATCGGAAAAGCCGGCAAATTCTATCTCTGCGGGCTTTGTGATGCCGTCCGAAAGAGGAATTCCTTGCCTGAATCCGTTCATGGCTTCCTTTGACAAAGCGTCGGAAGCTGTAACAAGATATGTTTTGGGTACATGATGCGACGGAGACAAAACGGAATGTGCAAAAGAACCGTCATCGGTGAGAAGCACAAATCCCGTTGAATCCTTGTCGAGCCGTCCCGCAGGAAA
>OMRJ01000047.1 GCA_900313475.1 uncultured Eubacteriales bacterium
CTTGCAATTGTGAGCACGAAAAAGGGTGCGGCTGCGCTGTCGTCGCTTTCCGGTAAAATTGAGCTGCACGGTGTGGAGCTTGAAAAAGCTTTGACCGAAAATCCCGCATTCTGCAGACAGTACGCGCCGCATCCATCGCGCGATATGTTCTGGACGGAGCGAGGCAAAAAAAACACGACCGCAGTAATGCGCGATTGCCTTTCCCCGTCGTTTACAGACAGACTTAAAAGGCATTTGATGCCGATAATAAAAAGAAAATGAAGCCTTTGATTACCGTTTTTACACCGACATTTAACCGCGAAAAATATCTGCGCCGCGTCTACGAAAGTCTTTTGAGGCAATCCGATCGGCGCTTTGTCTGGCTTGTGGTCGACGACGGCTCAACCGACGGTACGCGAGACGCGGTGGCTGCTTTTGCGTCAAATGAAAACGGTTTTGAAATAAAATACTGTCATAAAAAAAACGGCGGTCTGCACACGGCGTATAACCGTGCGCTTGAGCTTTGCGAGACGCTGCTTTTTGTTTGCGTCGACTCCGATGACATTCTTACGGACAACGCCGTTTCGTCGGTTCTGTCGCACTTGAACGAAATAAAGAGCAGCGATACTGCGGGATTTGTAGCCCCGAACGCACTCCCCGACGGCAATCTTATCGGAGGGGCGCTGCCTAATGCTGACAACGTTCACATAGGCGAGTTGAAATACAGGTATCATCATCGCGGCGACGTGAAAATGATATATAAAACCGATGTTCTTCGTGAATTTGCGCCGATGCCGGTTTATGACGGCGAAAAGACGTTTAATCCGGTTTATTTGTTTATGCGTGCCGATGAAAAATACACGCTTGCCGTTTTGCGCGAACCTGTTTCGGTGATAGATTATTCTACAAACGGGATGCACACCGAGGTCTTTGCGGCGTATGAAAGCAGTCCGCAAAGCTTCGCCGAGCTTCGCCGACAGTTTATGCGCGACCGGTTTGCGCCGCCGTACGCCGTGTTCAGAAATGCGATACACTACGTATCGTCATGTATTTTTGCAAAAGAAAAGCATATGCTTAAAAAATCACCGCGCCCGACCGCAACCTTTTTTGCTTTGCCGTTCGGAGTCGCGCTGAACATATTCATCAGAATTAAAAATAAGGGAGCACGGCTTTGAAGCTGTTTTTTGACGCAATCGCAAATGAACTTAACGGTATTTCTTTTTCCTCGACGGAGGTGTCCGACGGGGATTTTGCCGCGTTTGTCGATATTGCCGCAATCCAGAAGGTTTTGCCGATTGCGGGTGAAGCGCTGCTGATTTCGGACGAAATATCGCTCACGAACGACAAGAGTGTGTTTTTGCGCGGTATTATCACACATCTTATCGCAACGCAAACACTTCACACAGCAGCTTTTTTGTCGCTGTACCGTGAGCTTGAAAAAAACAATCTTCGCCCGTGTGTTGTAAAGGGCGTTGTATGCGCACGGCTTTACCCTCAGCCCGATGCGCGTCTGTCGGGAGACTTCGATTTGCTGATTTCGCCGTGCGAAGCCGAAAAATACGCCGATGTGCTGAAAAGGCACGGATTTGAGACTGTAAATAAAGACGATAAATCCTTTGATTCCTTTGAAATGACGTTTGCGCGGCGCGACGGACTGCGTCTTGAGGTTCACAAGGCTCTGTTTCCGCCTTACGGGCGCACCGCAAAGCTAAATGATGTGCTCGGAGACGTTTTTTCGGATTGCGTTGAGCTTATGACGGACGGTATTTCCGTGCGTGCACTCTCGCCGACGCGCCATTTGCTGTATCTGATACTGCATGCGTTTAAGCATTTTGTAATGTCCGGCTTCGGCATTCGTCAGGTGTGTGACATTGCGTTGTTTGCAAAGGCATACGCAAAAGAAATTGATGCGGAATTTGTTGCGGAATCGCTTTTTTCGGTGCGTGCCGCGGTGTTTTCTTCGGCTGTTTTCGGCGTTGCGATTGCTCGGCTCGGTTTTTCTTCAAATGATTTTTTGCCGCTCATATCGCTTCTGCCGCAAAATGTCAATCCATCGCCTCTTGCCGCGGATATCGTTTCCGGCGGAATTTACGGCGGCGAAAAGGAACGTCAGCATGCGGCTGCGGTAACCATGAATGTGTTTTTGTCTTCCTCCGAAGAAAAAATGGCGGGATTACGCTCCGTCTTCCCCGACAGACGTTATATGGCTGACAGGTATCCGTATGTAAAAAAAAGTCCGCTGCTGCTGCCTGCGGCGTGGTGCCGGCGTATAGCGAGCTATGTCCTTGAATCGGCAAGAGACGGAAAAAAGGCGTCCGGCGCGCTTGAAATCGGACGCCGCAGAACGAAGCTGCTGAAATACTACGGAATAACCGATTGACGTATAAATATGACACGGCGGTTGTCCGTTCCGCAATGCTTTCAAAACAGAACTCAAGACCGGAATTGTATTTTTTGCGGCAGATGAATTTATTCCGCTCAGCAGAAAGCCGCACCTTTGTCCCGCCGACGTTTTGTGAACCGACGAAAAAAAGAAAGGAGCCTGAAAATGAGCACGATGAAAGAAAAAATGCACACGGGGGAGCTTTATCTTCCTAACGACAAGTCGATTCTCGCGGAACAGGAACAGTGCCTCGAAAAGCTGTACGAGTTTAATAATACGCGCCCGTCCGAGCATGAAAAGCGCAAGAAGCTGCTGCGCGAAATGTTTGCGGAAATAGGCGAGAACTGTTATATAGAGCCTCCGTTTCATGCCAATTGGGGCGGCAGACACGTTTATTTCGGCAGTAATGTTTATGCGAATTTCGGACTTACGACGGTTGATGATACGCATATTTATGTCGGCGACTGCACCATGTTCGGACCGAATGTGATTGTCGCGTCGGCAGGACATCCGATTTGTCCGGAGCTGCGCGAAAAAGCGTATCAGTATAATTTTCCGGTTCATATCGGCAAAAACTGTTGGATAGGCGCCGGCGCCGTTATCGTGCCCGGTGTTTCGATAGGCGATAACACCGTTATAGGCGCGGGCAGCATCGTGACAAAGGATATCCCCGCAAATTCGGTCGCAGTCGGAAATCCATGTCGCGTGCTTCGTGAAATAAATGAACACGACTATGAATATTATTTCAAAGACAGAAAAATTCCGGAGGATTTGAAATAAAAACAATCCCGACGCCGCCAAACAGAGTTATATTTGTTATATTTTTTCAACCCGCCGCATTTATTAGCGTATGAACGCCGATGAATACGGGGGGTTTTTATGAAGATTATTATTAACGGCGCATTCGGAAAAACAGGAAGTGCCCTGTGCCGATATATTGAGAACGGCAGCGCGCATGAGGTTGCCGCATACGTTGACGCTCTTGCGGAAACAGACGCGACGGAGCGCCGATTTAAAGAGCTTGCCGATTTTTGCGGGGATGCCGATTGCGTTATTGATTTTTCTCACCGTTCTCAAACGGACAAAGTGTGCTCATATGCCGTGACGCGCCGAATGCCGCTCGTTATCGCAACAACGGGACAGACGGACTCCGACAAAGAAATAATACGCGCGGCCTCGCGGTTCATACCCGTTATGTGTGCCGCGAATCTGTCGGCGGGCATTGCGGTTTTAAGGCGGCTTGTCCGAATTGCCGTGTCCGAATTTCCCGAAGCGGACATTGAAATAACCGAAATCCATCGCAGGGGCAAAGTCGATGCGCCGAGCGGTACCGCGCTTTCTCTGGCGGACGAAATAAACGCAGCGCGTCCGAAAAGCAGGGTCGTTTTCGACGCAAACGAAAGCGGAAAGAGAGCGCAAAACGAAGTTGCCGTTCACTCGCTTCGCTTGGGTGACGCAGCCGGAAAACATACGGTGTATTTCGCACTGCCGGGACAGACGCTTGCGTTGACTCATGAGTCGTTCGGACGCCTGCCGTATGCCGAGGGCGCGGTTCGAGCTGCAATGTTTTTATTCGGCAAAAAAAACGGATTATATACCGAGAAGGAACTCTTTGACAGAAATGAAAGCTTTTTTTAATTTTTTTAATATGAACAGGCGTTAAAAACGAAAAGAATTGTTTAAAAGCACAAAAAAACACCCTCCATTTTCTACTGACGCATGCAAAAAAAATGCCCGAATTTATTGCATTTGACGCGTAAAAGTTTTATAATAACAGTGAATAGGTATTTCTCTTTATTCGGCAATAAACCAACAGAAAAAGGAGTTGTTTTTTGTGACACTGAAAAAGGCATTGAGCATTGTCCTTGCGTCACTGATGCTTCTCTCCGTATTCTCTATAGGCTTCACGGGAATGGCGGCGGACATCAACCTCGACGCGCAGTATGACATGCTTGCGAAAGCACTTAAAAACGACTATGTTCGCACACTTACAAATTACACCGTCGTAAACAACACTCTCGACAACGGCAAAGAGGGATTTGACAGCGATGCAAACGGCTTTGCGTATGAGCACCGCGTGGTTGCCGCCGACAACAAGGCGGGCGACATACTTAAGGCGGCAAACCGTTTTTATTTCATCGCCGAAAATCTTATGAGCACAACCTACGGTATCGGTTTGTACGATGCGTCGCGTCTTGTTAAGCACATCTCCGACGCTCTTAAGCCTTATTTCGAGAACGAGGGCGCAACGCATAATTACGTCGATTTTTACGGCGTCCCCAAGGTTCCCACGGAGGAGGAATTAAGAGAGTATGAAGAAGCGGTATCGCTGATCGAGGCAAACGGCAAAAAAGTTAACGAAGCCACGCTTACTTCAATGGGCGTTTTCTTTATTGAGAGAACTCCTTTTGAATTTTACAATGTCGACACCGTTCTCCAGTATTTCATGGGAAATGTGCTTAAGATAAACGCAGGCAACTGGTATCACCGTTTTGCGTTTGTTGTCGAAACATCAATTGACACATGGCTTCTCGAAAGCGGCGACCTCAATAACCTTTCCGACAACGTTATAACCACGCGCACGGCGGTATACGAGGTAAGCTACAAGCGTACTTATAACGACATCGGTACAAAGGCTTATTATTCGTTTGAAAAACCGACGCTCAACAAGGTGTGGCATGATTACGCAATGGAGTACGGTCTTAACCGTAATTCAGATGACCTTACAAAGGATACATACGGCTACGGCATCACCGCAGGCGGTCAGGCATCCGCATTTATGATTAAGCAGTCGAAGGACGAGCAGACCGTTCCTTATCTTACCACGCTCTATAATACTTTCTACGCATATATTTCAAAGGGTTATAATGAGGAGACGGGAGAAACATGGGATCTTCAGTTCTCTAAGCTTAAGGATGCAGATCTCCCGTCGGTCAGCAACAGTGCCGCTATCCTTAAGTATATTGACGAGATTACTCACGAGTATTCAAACGATGCGCTTCTCTCGATTTTCGGCGACGATATCGGCAACATGGTCACGCTTGCATATATTCTCACCCCGTCGAACGATGTTCCCGAAAGAACAGTAAGAGGAACGGCGAAATACAAAGCGACACCCGAACAGCTCGACAGCATCGTTAAGGATATGGACGCGCTTGTCACACCCCGTGACGGTCAGACAGGCGCAGAGCGCGACAACGACGTTGCCACCCGCGTGGGTAATATCATTAAAGAGTTCTTTAACACAAACAGCGACCTGTTTGTCGGTACCTCCGTTGAGGGAATGGAATTCAATAATCTGCACGAGCTTGTCGGTCTTCTCGTTCAGGGACTCGTTTTCCGCGACAGCATCATTACGATGCTTGTTCAGAAGATTTACCCGATGATAACAAAGGTCATTCAGGAAAATGTTCTTAAACCGATAAGAGACAAGACGGGAATAAGCCTTACAACGCTTCTTAACGACATTATCAAAAAGAACGGTCTTGCAATTTTCCCATCCGATCTTGCCAATATACTTAAAGCGGACAATGTTCCGGCTTATAATGACACAATAAATATTTTGAGTAAATGCGGACGCAATTGGGATGCCGTCAATTTCGAGGCTCTTTCGTGGGGTGTTGACGATGCTCCGATTGAGCAAAAAGCAAGGGTGTTCACCGAAGCGGTCTGCGATGCGCTCGGCGGATTTACCAACCTTTTGGTAACGATAATGTGCGGCAACAACGAGTATAAGAGCGGCGCACGGTACAAGAAAAACAATTGGCACGACAAAAACGAGTACGACGATTGGTATAACAAATGTCTTCTTGTTCTTGTCGGCAGTATCTTCGGTTCGGATCCGCAGGGTGTTTATCTGAGAGCGCAGGGCGGTTACACAAAGCTCGTTATTCCGCTTATGCGTGTGCTCGGTCTGGAGGAACGCACCTCCTACAGCGGCACAAGCACCGGGTATGTCACAAGCGAGGTTTATCATCAGAAAGTCGATGAGGACGGTGACAACTGCCTTAAGCTTATTGTTGAGCCTATAATTTACTGGGTTACCGATATTCTCGGAACTCATCCCTTTGAAACTCTTTGGAATCTTCTCCCGAATCTTGTTTACTTCTTCTCGCGTGAATCGGATGTTCCCGTGCCGGGTGAAAGCGTTTGGTGCTCCGGCTCCGCAACATCAAGTGACGCAAAGAAGAACATGGCGAATTTTTCGTCCGTTCAGACTCACAATCTTTGGACAATTTTAAGCAATGTTTTCATTCATGTTACCGTTCTCGGAAGCAAGGTTTATTCCGACTCTCTCGGTAATATTCTCTCGAAGCAGGCAGGTATGCTTTCGAGCATCAACGGCCTTCTGAACGAAGTCGTGAAGCTTAAGTATAAGACCGACACCATCGACCACGTCGATCCCGCCGGATATCTTATGAAAACCGACTACACAAACGACAGCGGTACGCTTAAAGCCGGCACGCTTGTTATAGTCAATTCCGCCGAATATGAGCTTCATAAAGAGATATTTGTGTTCGACGACACGACAACGGAAGAAGACAAGGCAAAATACATGGCAATGTACGATGCCTACATGACGGTTTATTCAAATATAACCGAGACGTCCTATTCCACCGTCAAGGACGATAAGCACACACGTGCTGTCGATAACGTGACATATGTCTCGAAGCCGTATAAAATTCCTGCAATCCAGGAGGGCAAGCTAACCTCCTGCGGCACGGTCAAAGAGGATTGGAACACGCTTGTAATCGAGCATCCCGGTCAGGTTCTGCTCTACGTCCTGCGCTATGTTTGCTCTGCGCTCGGTTATAAATACGACCTGAATCTTTATGAAGCGGGCAGCGAGGACTATGATTTGCCCTATCTTGCAGAGTGCTTCGGACTTAAAACGGATAAGGAGCTGTTTAACGGTCTTAAACTCGGTGATATTATCTACAACGTGATGCTTCATCCGGATGACGCCATTTGCGCGCTGCTTGAGATATTCTATTCAAACGAAAACGGCGACTTTTATACACACAGGAGCTATACCTATCCCGTAAAGGATATAAACTATCATCAGAATGCGCTTCTCAACAAAACCGTGAATCCCACTCTTTCATACGGCACACAGGTCACGTATTCCAAATATTGGACGCGTCAGTATGCAAGTGAAGTTGTGGCAAATGCGGGGCAGCTTGTGGAGAACATCATGATGATGCTCGGCATGAAGGATTTTGAAAACGGCATAGGCTCATATCTCGAAAACATGCTTAATAAAAAGGTGTTTAACAACGCACTTGTCAACAAGCTGTTTAATAAGATATACCAGCTTCTTTCTGGACTCAACAAAAAGATAAACGTTGAAGTGCTGCTCAAGAACGCGCTTGATGTTGATTACACGCCTTTGACGGTGGCAAAAGCCCTGAAAGGAATGACCGGAACAACCGCGGCGTATTATGAGCTTGCCGGAGTCAGCAACTGGTCTGCTTATTTCACCGACGGTGACGGCAACACGGTCGACCGTGAGCTTGACTGGGGCATCGACAGTGCAGACAACAAAGCGGAGATGTTCCTCAAAACAATATCCGCGCTTGTCTCTCCGGCGGCTTTTGCGATAAAGTATCTCATGGCGGATAACACGCTTAATATACTCGGACTTATTAAGCTTCCGTCGTACGCGGGATATCAGTATGCGTTTATTGCGCTGCTTGAAGCTCTTTCGTGTCCGAATATACTTACATACGAAGAGTATTACGAATCAACGCTTCTTCCCGATGTCGGAAACGCAAATGCAATCTATAATCTCGTTTCTCCGATTCTCGGACTTCTCGACAAGGTTTATGCCGACCCGATAAACACCGTTCTGGAGCTTATCCCGAATCTCCTGTTCTTTGTTTCGATAGGCGGACTTAATGATCTTCTCAACAATCTTGTTCACTTTGCATATGTCATTCTCGATGTCTTAAAACCGATAGTAAACGGCTACGATATCCTGAACGGTCTGATTTCAAATATTCAGATTGGCGGTATGATGCTGAATCTCACGCTTCCGCTTGATATCGACTTTAACGGACTTGCAAGTGACCTCATCGGCAGTCTTGTCGGAGATTCTCTTAAGATCAACGGCGTTTCAATTTCGCTTCCTTATATTGATTTCCACACGCTCTGCTGCGGTACGCTTGAAAAATTCCAGTCCAAGGAAATCCGTACAACTGTACACCTCAGTTCGGCAGGCGGCGGCGACATGATAACCGCAGTGCTTCGTCTTGCGTTTGAAATTGTGTTTATGGAAGAAAACAAGACGGCGGTGTGCAAAATTATCGGCAACGCGATAGGAGAGGGCAAGCTCGACGTCTATGACGAAGAAACGCTGTATGTTGTGCTTGACGGTCTTTATGATCTGATGGAAACATATCAGGTTCCCGATATGCTGCTGTATGTCATATACGTACTCGTGACGAAGCTTACCCCCGTTACTACGGATATAGCTCCGCGCTTTGCGGCAAACGGATTGACAATCAAGGACTTCATTGCCTCCGCAAAGGATCCTAAGGCTTTTATTGAAAATCTCAATAAGATTCTTTCAAAACCCAATGACAAGCCTTCGGGCGATGAAACTCCCGACAAAGATTCTCTCGGCGGACTGTGGGCGAGAATTGCTGCGTTCTTCAAGCGCCTTGCCGCATTCTTCCAAAAAC